>DASXAA010000094.1:0-68360 GCA_036407035.1 Thermoleophilaceae bacterium
GACAACGAAGTCCACATCCTCCTTCGCCAGCAGCCGGTGCGCGTTATAGAAACCGAAAGTCCAGTCCTGGCAGGACAGGAACGCGAACCGCACCGGCTGGCGCGAATCCGCCGGCAACGCCGTCCGGAAGCGACCGACCGCACTCTCCTCACCGCGCGTCGCGAAGCGATACCAGTACTGCTCGTACGGACGCAGCCCACCGACCCGCACCTTGACCGAGTACGCCGACGCCGCCGAGACACGCACCAGCTCACGCGCCACCACGTGCCCGAAGCCGTGGTCGCGCGCCACCTCCAACACGACAGTGCCACTACCCTCCACATCCGCGACACGGGTCCAGAGCGTAATCGCGTCGGGCGTCGGATCGCCCGACATCACCCCCTCCGCGAACCTCCCCCCACGCAAGCTCGGCCGCCGCCGCCGCGGGCCGTCCGCGAGCGCGTCGGCGCCGCGGAACGCGGTGGCCGCGGCCAGCCCGCCCGCCCCCCACAGGAAGGCCCGCCGCGAATGTCCCGTCACCGCGCCGTCGCCTCGAGCGCGCGCCCCGTTGCGGCGGCGTGGCGACCGGCGATCCGGCCGAACACGGCGCCGCGGACGAGACCCGACCCGAGCGGATAGCGGTCGTGATAGAGGCCGCCGACGATCTCACCGGCCGCGTAAAGGCCCGGGATCGGCTCGCCCCGCACGTCGAGCACGTTCGCCTGGCCGTCCACGCGCAGGCCGCCGTACGTGAACGTGATGCCGGCCGCCACCGCGTAGGCGGCAAAGGGCGCGCGGTCGAGCGGCTGGGCGGCGCCGAAAGCCGCCGCCGCGTTGTACACCGACACGGTCTGCTCGAGCGCGCCCGCGTCGCTCGACAGCGCCTCGGCGAGCTCGCGGAGGCCGGCGCGCTCGACCGCGCGGGCCCGCGCGTAGCGCGGGTCGAGCCGGTCCTGCCCGGCGCGGTCGAAGATCTGGAACGCAACGTCCCCGGTCTCCACTATCGCGCGCGCGACGACCTCGACCGCCTCCGCCTCGTCGACGAAGCGACGGCCGTGGCGGTTGACGAGGATGCCGTGCGCATACGAGTGACGGTCGTAGTCGTCGGCGGCGACCGCCCCGTCGAGGTCGCCGACCGCGGGCGCGTCCGCGTCGACGACCGCGACGCTCGCCGCGCCCATGTGGCCGTGGCGGGCGGCCCCGGCCTCGACCGCGCGATCGAGCATCACACCCGTGTTGAAGCGGCTGCCGCGAACCCTCACGTCCCGCCAACCGGCGCCGAGGTAGCGCACCCGCCGCTCCGGGCTCGCCTCGAAGCCACCTGACGCGAGCACGACGGCGCCCCGCACCTCGACCGCACCGGCGGTCCGCGCGACGCGCACGCCCCTCACCGCGCCGTCCTCCATGACCAGCTCGTCCGCGGGCGCCTCGTACCAGACCTCCACACCGGCGCTCTCGGCGGCGGCGAAGAGCGAGTCGGTCAATGCGGGCCCGCCCCCGAGCCCGCGCAGGGCGGCGTGCGGGACCACCTCGCCGGCGGCGTCGACCTTGAGCTCCCAGCGCACGCCCTGGTCGCGCATCCAGGCGACGGTCTCGTAGGAGGACTCCGCGAGCAGCGAGGCGACCCTGTGGTCGATGCGCGCGGCGGCGGCGGCGCCCTCGACGTCCGACACGTAGCGCTCGGCCGGATAGGGCTCACAGCTCGAACCGGCGGGCGGATCGCCCGCGACGAGCGCGGCGAGATCGTCCATGCCGCCGTGGGCGACGCGGACGTTCGCCATCGAGAACCTGCTGTTGCCGCCGCGCTCGCTGCGAGGGGCGGCCTCCAGCACGAGCACCTCCGCCCCGGCCTCACGCGCGCTCAGGGCGGCGACGAGCCCGGCGTTGCCCGCCCCGATCACGACGACGTCGGAGCCGCGCCCCATGTCAGTGGCCCGTCCCGTTGCGCACTATCGCGTACGTGCGCTCCTCCACCGGCGCGGCCGCGAACGCACGGGTGAACTCCTCGTCGCTGCTCTGTGGCGAGAGCCAGCGCCCCATGCAGCTGAGCTCGAGCCGGTCAACCGCGAACGGCCACGGCGTTACCGTGACGACATCGGCGTCCACGGGCCAGACGGTCACCTCCGTCACCGCCTCCTCGTCGACCGGGACGTTCGGGAAGATGTCGGGGATCCATTGCTCCGGTGGCTCCCCTTGCTGGAAGTACAGCGCGAGCGTGTCGGCGAACTCGAGCAGCTTGTAGCTGTGGGCGATTCCGCGTTGCTCGGCGAGCTCCTGAAGCTCCTGCTCGGCGGCGAGCGCCGCCGTCAGCCGCGCCTGACGCTCCCGCTCGTAGGCGAGCAGGCGCTGCACGAGGGGCTTGTCCTCATCGGGCACGTGCTCCACGACGTGCTTGTCCGACACGCCCATGCGGCCGAGGTAGACGCCCGCACCGTGCATGCTGACCAACAGCCCGCAGTACGGGTGTCTGCGCTCGTTCCACTCCGCCGACGCGATCGCCTTGAACACGTGCAGTGGATGCGGGGTCTCCGAGGGCAGGTACGGGAGGCCGGTCTGCGGGTTTCGCAGCACCGGATCGTCCACCTTGCGCCACCCTTCCTCATGGTCGCGGGTGGCCGCGACCGTGAGCTCATGCGCCGCCGGCGCGCGAAAGTCGGCGTTCCCGAACGCGCGCGCGATGGCCTCGGCCCCCTTGGCGTGGTCGACGCTGAACATGGCGAAGCATCGGTCGCCGTCGACGGTGGTCTGCAGGATCACGCCCCCACCTCCTCGCGGACCCGGAGCCGAGAGCCGATCACGCCGCGGGCCTGAAGCTCCGCGAGCCGCTCGCCGTCATGCGAGATCACGAGCTCGACCGAGGGCGCGGTGTCGAGAATCGCCTTCAACCAACGCAGCTGCAATTCGATTGCCTCCTCGTCCTCGTCCACCCAGGCGGCGGCCTTCCCGCGCACCAGGCGGATGTTGTCCATGTGCCACGCGGAGTCCACGCAGTGCAGGACCTCCCTGCCCGACTCCAACTTGATGAAGAGCATCTGCGAGTCCGGGGAGTGCCCCGCCGCGGCGATCGCGACGAGCCCCGGCGCGATCGCCCGGTAACCGGAGTACGACACGACGGACATGCGCGCCACGTCCTGGCGCCCAAGCCTCACCTGCGGGCGGTGCGGTCGCTCGACCAGGAGGCGCGCGGTCGCGGCGGTGACCAGCGTCTTGCCGGCGAGCCGGTCGAAGTCCGGCGAGGTCACGAGCCCCCCGACGTGGTCGGCGTGGTGGTGGGTGAGCACGATGCGGTCGGCGTCGTCGAGCGCCCGCAGCACCTCCTCGAAGCGCTCATCGTGGTACGGCTCGGGCGCGCCGCTCGCGAAGGTGTCGTGCGTCTCGCGGTCGAGCCCGGTATCGATCATGGTCGTCGTGCACGGGTAGACCAGCTGGAAGGCGGTGCGCGGCATCGCGGTCGGCGAGTCATCCCCGCCCGCGACGACCACCCGCCGGGGCCGGAAGCTCTCCGACACGGCGACCGCGTTCACGGCGATCGGCAGCGGGCCGGTGAGCCGCTCCGCCTCCTCCCGCAGGTCCGAGAGGGATGGGCCGGTGAACCGCGTCACGGCCGACTGCCCACCGGATCCGCCAGGCTCCGCGGCATCGCCGCCCGCAGAGCCTCCATCGCCGCCGGCACCATCAGGTCTGCGCGATGCGAGTCCCGTGACAGCTCGACCGAGACGAGACCGCCGAAGCGTACGTCGTCGAGGGCCCGCAGCACGGCCGGCAGGTCGAGCTCGCCCTCGCCAAATGGCAGGTGCACGTGCTCGCCGCGGCGGATGTCCTCGATGTGAACGGTCCGCAGCGCGCGCGCCTCGGCTCGGATCACGTCCGCTGGATCAGCCTCGCCCGTGACGAGGCAGTGGCCGACGTCGAGCGCCAGGCCCAGGCCCGGGACGTCCGCGGCGAGGCGCCGCCAATCCTCCACCGTCTCGACCAGCATGCCCGGCTCGGGCTCGAACGCGAGCGTGACGCCGCACCCTGCGGCGTGCTCCGCCAGCGTCGCGACCCCATCGCGGAGGCGGCTCCAAGCCTGGTCTCGCTCGGCGCCCGGCTCTGCGGCGCCGCCGATCGGCACGCCTGCCCAGAACGAGACGGCCTCGGCGCCGATCGCCTCGGCGACCTGCACCGCCCGAGTCAGGAAGTCCAGCCGCCGTGCTCTGCCCGAGGCCGAAGGAGAGATCAGCGTGGGCTCGTGCTTGCTGCGCGGGTCGAGCAGGAAGCGTGCCCCGGTCTCGATCACGGCCGCGAGCCCGAAGCGCTCCAACAGTCCCCTGAGCCTCCAGCAGCGGATGACCAGATCGGGCGCGAACGGATCGAGGTGGTTCACGTCGAGCGTCAGGGCCACGCCGTCGTAGCCCGAATCCGCGATCAGGGCGACAGCGTCCTTCAGGCGGTGGTTCTGCGTGCTGTTCGTGTTGTACGCGAGGCGGATCACGGAGAGACGTCGAGCTGCACCTTGAGTGCGGCGTCGCGATCGGCGGCGGCGGCGAACCCGCGATCGGCCTCCCAGAGGCCGAACCGGTGCGTCACCAGCTCACCGAAGTCCAGCGCGTGATCCCGGATCAGCGCGAGCGCCGCCTCGAAGTCGCCGCTGCCGCCGATGCTGCCGACGAGGCGCGCGGCCCTGAGCGTGAGGAGCCGGGGCGAGAAGGTCAGCCGCTCGACGAAACCGAGCGAAAGGATCGTCCCTCCCGGCGCGACCAGCTCGAGCGCCTGCGCGAGCGCGGCGGCGGAGCCGGTCGTCTCGCAGACGAGCTCGTAGCCGCCCGACGCGTACAGGTCGGCGTAGTCGCCGTCGGCGGCGCCCTCGTCCGACGGCGCGCGGGGATGGCCGCCGAGAGCGCGCGCCCGCTCCAGGCGCGCCTCGACGGTGTCGGCGACGTCCACGTCCGGGCAGCCCCAGCCGTGTCGCAGCGCCAGGAGGCAGCCGAGGCCGAGCGTGCCGGCGCCCATGACCAGGACGCTCGCGGTCTCGAGGCGGGCGTCCTGCGGGCGGCCGACGGCGCGGCCGATGCCGTGGAGGCAGACGGCCAGCGGCTCGGCGAGCGCGACGAGGGCGGGGGTGAGCGACGGGTCGGCCCGGTGGAGGTGCCGCTCGGCAACGCAGACGTGAGCACGGGCCGCGCCCTCCGTCGTGATCCCGAACTTGCGGATGTTCCGGCAGAGGTTCGGGTCGCGGCGGCAACCGTCGCAGTCGCCGCACCAGAGCGAGCACTCACCCGTGACGAGGTCGCCCACACGGATCCGCGCCGTTCCGGCACCGACCTCTTCGACCACTCCGGCCCACTCGTGTCCGAAGCAGACCGGATAGACGCTCGGCGCCCCGTAGCGGCCGCTGTACATCGCCAGGTCCGTGGCGCAGAGCCCGACCACGCCGACGCGGACCAGTGCCTCGCCCGGCGCGGGGCCCGGCACCGGTACCGTCCCCGTCACGAGGCGGCCGGGCGCGGTCATGAACATCGCCGGAGCGTCGACCGCGATGTCCGCGCCCGACCGGACGGCGACGGTCGCCTCAGGCATGGACGGTCACCGCTCCGAGCGGCGCCAGGACGTTCGCCGCGGCGCTGGCGGCGGCCCGCGGATCGTCGGCGTGGTCCCACAGCTCGACGCTGGCGAAGCCGGAGTAACCCACCTCCTCGAGCGCCGCCCAGATCGCTGCGAAATCGATGCTCCCCTCGCCCGGCACGAGGTGGCGGTGGACCCGGTCGGCGATGTCCTCGACGTGGACGTGGCCGATCCGGTCGCCGAGCTCGCGGATGATCGCGGGTGCGTCCTCGTAGACGCACTGGGCGTGTCCGACATCGAGGTTCAGCCCAAGGGCCGGGTCGTCGTCGAGGTCGGCGGCCAGCCGCAGGAAGTCCGTGACGCTCTCGACGAGCATCCCGGGCTCGGGCTCGAACATGAGCCGCACGCCGCGCGCCCGGGCGCGTTCGAGGCACCGGCGCATGCCGTCGACCAGGTTGTCCCAGGCGCGGCGCGCGGGTAGGTCGGGCGGCGCGAATCCCGAGTGCAGGGTGACCAGATCGGTCCCGAGCGGGCCGGCGGCGTCGATCGCGGCGCAGAGGAAGTCGATCCGGCGCCGGCGGTCGGACGCCCTTGCCGCCATCAGGGTCGGCTCGTAGCCGGCCCCCAGTAGGTCGACGACCCCGGCGTGCAGGTTCGACACCTGTAGGCCGCCGCCGACGATCGCGGCCCGGGCCGCGGCCAGGTCCTCCGGCGTCCCGCACATGATGTCGACGTGCACGGGGTGGCACCAAAGCTCGAGGCCCTCATAGCCGAGCTCCGCCAGGTCACGGGAGGCCCGGTTGAGGGGGTACGCCCGCCAGCCGTTCGAGTTGTAGCCCAGGCGCATCGTCCACTCAGCCCGCCTCGGCGCCGGCCGCCACGGGAACGGCCGCCTCCAGGCTCTGCTCGAGATAGGCGACGAGCGTCTCGTACTGGCGGAAGAAGTTGTGCTCCGCGCTCTGGTACGGCGCCTTGAAGAAGCATCCGAGCTGCTGCTGGACTCCGCTGCACCCCTGGCGCCGGGCGAGGTCGAGCAGGCGGACGATGTCGACGATCAGCGGCGCCGCGAGGATCGAGTCCTTGCCCTGCCAGTCGATGCGCATCGACATGCGCTCGCCGAGCCAGCCCCGGAAGAGGATGTTGTCCCAGGCCTCCTTGGCGTCCCCCTGGGGCGGGAAGTAGTCGATCCGGACCAGGTGGGAGAAGTCGCTTCGGCCCAGGATCCCCTCAAGCACACCCGACTTGGTCTCGATCTTCGAGCGCACGTGCTCGGGATCGCTCAGCACTTTGCCGTCGTTGTTGCCGAGGATGTTGGTGCTGTACCAGCCCTCCACCCTCAGCTCGCGCATCGCGAGCATCGGCGCGATCACGGTCTTGACGAGCGTCTGCCCGGTCTTGCCGTCCTTGCCGGCCACCGGCAGCGACATGTTGTCCGCGAGCTCCAGCAGGGCGGGCACCTCGACCGACACGTTGGGGGTGAAGTTGAGGACCGCGCAGCCGCTGCACAGCGCGGCGTAGGCGTACACCGCGTCGACCGGAATCGCGGGGTCGGCGGCGTCGAGTCCGAGCTCGAAGGAGTCGAGGTGCTGAAACACCGGCAGCGAGAGGTCCACCGGCGGAGCCGTCGACGAGAGGCACACGACCACGACGTCGTGCACGCCGGCCTTGAGCCGAAAGCGGTCGATGTCGTCGATCAGTCGCTCGGCGGACGCCCGTCCGGAGTCGGCGACGCCCGGCAGGGGCAGGACCGCCGCGAGGTCGTCCCCGATCGCCTCGATCAAGGGCGATGGCACCACACCGTGCCGGCGGGTCGCCCCTTCCAGGTCCTCGCGGGAGATGTCCCAGCCTCCGAAGCTCAGGCCGTCCAGGGTGAGCAGGTGAAGCGGCTCCCAGCGCCGGTCCTCCGTGAGCATGCCGAGCGGCTCCGCCGCGCCGCCGCGCGCCGCGAGCACGCCGGCGACCACCGTCGAGGCGACGGCGCCGCCGGCGCCGACGAACATCACGCCCAGGCGGCGCCCGTTCGCGGAGCCGTTCTGGATTGCCGAAGCGGGATCAGACATCGCACCAGGCCCTTTCGCCGACGTCACCGTTGCGGTATCGCTACTACGCGCCTCGGGGCCCCACAAGCCATCCCGTGCAGCGCTCACAACGGCGCTCGGGGCGACTGGGCACGGTGTCCGGTCGGCCGGCGCGCGCCGCAGCCGAGCGTCTGCGCGATCGGGTCGGCCAGGAGGTCGGCGACCTTCGCGGCCGGGACCGTCACCTCGCGCCAGCCGTGGCCGGCGGCGGAGGGACCGACGCACGTGACCGGCGGAAGCGCCCCCGGGCGCGGCGCGCGGGGCGCGGGCCCGGCCGGCGGCGGGCCGGACGGCTCGCGGGCGCGCACGGGCCTGCCGGGCCCGTCGTCCGGCGTCGCGGGCGCCGCCGCCGACCCGGGTCGGCCGGCCTGCCCGATCGGAGCCGGCGGCGCCACCGCGGCCGGCGGGGCCGCCCCGACGACGACGCGGCGCGAGCATCTCGGCCGCTCCTCGTTGCCGGCCACGTCCACCGCGTAGAAGCAGACGGTGTGCGCGCCCTTCCGCAGCCGGTACGCCCCGCCCGGGTCCCACGTCCGCCAGGCGCCGAAGTCGACCTGGAAGCGCAGCGCCGACGGCGCCGTCCGGGGTTCGAACCCGGAGCCGCCCGCGTTGTCGACGACGCGGAAGGCGAGGAACCCGCCGGGGCCGAGCTGAACCCGCGAGCGCGGCGCGACCGAGTCGACCTTGATCGAGCACCGGTGGTCGGCCGGCTCGCCGTCCTCGCAGTCGGTCTGCAGCGGGCTGACGTTGCCGGTCAGGTCGCGTGCGAGCGCCGCGAGCTGGTGCACGCCGTCGGCCGGCGCGGCTGCCGCCGAGCAGGTCGCCAGCGCGGCGCCGCCGGCAGCCGGCGACCCGGTCGCTGCGCCGCCGCACGGGCGCGCCCGGCCGTCGCGCACGAGCGTCAGACCGCCCCTCGGGAAGCCGGACGACTGCCCAGCGTCCGAGCTCGAGACCGTGATCCGCGGCGGCAGCCGGTGCCAGCCGTTCACCGCCGCGTCGGGGTAGGCGAGCGCGATCCTCGGCGTCCGCGGTGCGAGCGTGTCGACGAACCAGCGGCCCACGACGACCGGCTGCGAGACGTTGCCGACCGCGTCCCCGACCTGCGCCTCGACCACCTTGAGCCCGTCGCCCGCGCCCAGCTCGATCGCCCGGACGCCCGTGCCGCCGCAGGCCGCCCAGGCGCCGCCGTTCACGCGGCAGCGGTCCGTCGCGACCCCGGACATGTTCGCGTCGTCCTCGACGATCTCGAGGCGGCCGACCCGTTCCAAGAGGCAGTGCGAGCCCGAGGGGCATGCGGCCCGGGCGCTCCCGTTCCGCTCGAAGGGAGGCAGGTTGCGGATCGCCGGCGCCTCGAGGTCCACGCCCAGGGTGGCGGACGCGCTGTCGGGCAGCCTCGGCTGCTCCTCGCCTCCAGGCGCGGCGGCGAGCGCGAACCAGCCATGATAGCCGTGCGGCACGGTCTGCACGATCGTCCGCGAGTACTGGTCGATGCCGTCGGTTGGGCCGTCGAAGTGCTCGGTCGAGCAGCTCGTCCCCGCCGCGCCGGTAAGCGCGCCGACGCTCGCCGCGCCGGCCGGCGGATCGAGCGCCGGGTCCGCGAGGCCCCCCGGGGCGACCGTCGCGCCCCGCCGGCACACGGTCACGTCGAGCGGGCCGCCCCCGGCGTTGATCGCGTGCACGTCCAGCTTCACGGTGCCGGTGGCCTGGAACGGCCCCGGGTTGTCGGGGTGGAGCTCCACCTCGGCCGCGCGCTCGAGCGCGTCGCCCAGGTCGGGCCGCCCCTGCGCGCCGCCCACCCCGGGAGCCGCGCTCAGCTTCGGCCGCTCCGGGGCGATGCTGTCGATCGTGATGCGGCCGCCGGCCCCGCCATCGTCGCCGCCGTCCGCAGACACCGTCCCGGACCCGTCGACGTGCAGCCCGACGAGGTGCACGTTCCCGCCGTCGCCGCCGCCGGCGCCGCTCCCGGACGCGTCCGCACCGGAGGCGCTGATGGCGCCGTCGACGACGACGTCGCCGGTGGCCGTGACGTCGATGGAGCCGCCGTCGCCGCCGCCTCTCCCGGCGCCGTCGATCGTGCCGCCCGGCTCGACGATCACGTCCGTCGCGCCGATCCCGAGCGATCCGTCGCAGCGGTTGCCGGCGGGGTCGGACTCGCCCTGCGCGCCGGCGCGCAGGGTGCCGGACACCACCAGCGTGCGGGCGGCGAGGGCGCCGCAGGCCACCCGCGTCTCGCCGGCCGGCACGACCACGTCCTCCGCGCGCGGGGGCGCCGGCGCGTCGTCCGTCGGCTGCGGAGCGGGCTCCGGCGCCGGGGCGGGCGCCATGCCGTCGATCGGGTGCCCGGGCACGCTGTAGCGCGGCGCCGGATGATTCGCGTCGACCAGCTGCGAGCCGGCGTCGAAGGAGTCGTGCAGCTTGCAGGAGAGGGGCGTCAGGGCCTTCGTGATCGCCGCCATGACGTCGCCGGCCAGCTTCGGCAGGCTGATGCCCTTCGGGAACCCGTAGGCGGCCGCGGCGCGCTTGAAGTCCGCAGTGGTGAAGCCGTCGTGGAGGGTGGGCGAGAGCCCCGGGCAGCGCTGGAAGTCGAGCGGCTGGTCGTAGCTGCCCGTGCGCACGTCGAGCAGCTTCTTCTTGATCAGCCCGAAGAGCGCCTTGAAGTAGACCTGGGCCGCCAGCTGCGCGCGCGCGTCGGTGTCGACGATCGCGCGTCCCGAGTCGCCGGCCTCGACGCCGACCGACAGCAGCACGTCGCCCAGGCGCGCGCGCTCGGTGGAGTCGCCGGTCAGCCCGACGATCGCGTCGAGCAGGTGGTTCACCTCGGCGCGCGCGCCGATCAGGCCGAAGAACGACAGCTCGCCGAACGCGCCCGCGCCGAGGTCGCGGAAGCGCGCGATCGCCTGAGAGGTGAACGGCGCCGGCAGCCCCTTGCCGAAGACGCCTCCCGGCGACGCCTCCCCGCTCGTGACGACCTGCCGGAAGGCGCGCAGCTCGGCGTCGTTCTTGAGGCCGAACGGGCCGGCCACGGCCTCGACGGTGTGCGCCGCGTCTGAGGTCGTCGTCTCTCCGTCGCCGCCGGGGTCGGCGTTCAGCTTGATGTCCACGTAGTCGGGCACCGGCGCCGACAGCGTGGGGCCGAACGAGAACAGGTTCAGGCTCTCGAGCGCACGCAGCGCGCCGATGAGCTCGGGCACGACCTTCAGCAGGTTGCCGCCGATCGTCGTCCCCGCGAAGTTCGGGCGCAGCTCCGAGCGCAGCCTGAAGCTCGGCCGGGCGTACTCGTCGGCCCCGTTCGTGCCCGGCAGGTTCAGCGCGCTGACCTGGGCGCCCGGGACCGTCGACCCGGAGCGGGTGCGGTAGGTCTTGTCGTTCAGCCGCAGGGTGAGCGACAGCGGGCGGTTGACGCGCCCGTCGACCTGTGCGAAGCGCTGCTGGGGCTTGGCGCCGAAGAGACCGGGCAGGATCTCGCGCTGGGCGTTGTAGTCGTTGCGCAGGTTGACCCTGACGTCGAAGTGACCAGGGAGCCGGGCGCCGTAGACGGACGGGTCCACGCTCCCTTCGCCGAGCAGGTGCTGGTTCTCCGGCGTCACGCTCGAGGCGCCCCTCACCTCACGGCCGAACCCGTTGCGGCCGTCCGGCTCCGGGGCGCCGGTGAGCACGACCTGGGAGCCCTGACCGAACGGCTGGTCGAGCACGGCCACGCGCCCGAGGAAGTCGCGGTCGGAGCCGTCGTGCTTCGACTCGGCGCCGGTCAGCTTCAGGAACAGGTCGGTCGACTCGAGACCGCGGTTGCGATCGGGGCCGACGCCGGAGGCGTTGCAGTCCCCGGGGTCCGGCTGCAGGTGCGTGCAGGTCCAGATCGTCGGCGGGTAGACGTCGAGGAAGCGCGGCAGCTCGAAGTTCAGGCCCGCGCGGAGGGCGAACGCGCCGCGGCCGGCGTCCGACCCCAGCTTGACGCGCGCGCCGCGCGCCTCCGCGGGCCACTCGCCCGGGGGCTGCTCGAAGTCGAGCTGGCGCGAGGAGTCGTCCAGCGGCGTGACGTCGCCGAGCCGCCTGATGAGGTCGAGGTCGCCGACCGCTATCCGTCCCTCGAAGCGCGTGTCCTCCGGTCCCTGGCCGTCGGCGCGGTCGGTCTCGAGCGACAGCAGCGGCGGCCGGCAGGGCATAGCGATCCCCTCGCCGCACAGCGGGTCGAGCTCGCTCCCGTCCGGCGGCACCGCCACCGTGGCCCTCAGGTTCTCCTCGCCGCCCGGGAGCTTGTCGAAGTGCCCCTGCTCGAGCGCCAGCGCCTGGCCGTCCTCGTCGAGCGAGCGGGCGGCGATCCCGAGCACCCGATTCTGCGCGGCGCTCGCGCGCAGGCACAGGTAGGTGGGCCTCCGGTCGGCCGGGAAGTCCCCGGGCGGGCGCACGCGCGCGTCGGTGTAGCACGGTCCGGGCTGCACGGCCAGGCGCTTGACGGCCGGCAGCGAGGCCTTGGCGTAGAAGCGGCCCTGGGCGTCGGAGAACGCCTTGACGACGTTCACGCCCCCCGGGTCGTCGCCGCCGCCGGGGTCCCTGTTGCGCGCGTCGTCCTCCGGATCGCGGTAGCGGCCGTCGGCGGCCGCCCACGGGAAGCCCGCCTCGCCGGCGGGCGGGCCCAGCTGCGTCTCGGGGTCGTTGACGAAGTTCTGGAGCTCGACCCCGACCCGGCCCGCCACCGGGGCGAGGTCGCCGTTCCCGTCACGCCCCTCGACGAGGACGTCGGGCCCGTCCGCCTCCTGGTCGGCGGCGGCGAGCACGTCGACACGCTGGCCGAGGTTGTCGATCCTCGCGGCCCCGGTGACGACCGACGTGCGGTCGGAGTCGCCGACGAGCACTCGCCTCAGGTCGATGTCGGGCTTGGCCCCGGAGGCGGGAAGCGTCAGCTGGCTCTGCAACGCGAACTTGCCCGGGTGCTGGCGCTCGCACCAGACGTCGGAGACCGGGCGCACGAGCGCGGGGTCCACCGGGCCGCGGAGGCAGAGGCCGATGCCGTGCGGTGCCTCGCGGACAACCGCGTCGGCGACGGTGGCCTCGCCGCCGTCGTCGGTGTCGACGTAGACGCGCACCGGCTGGGTCGCGGAGCCGTCGCCGAAGCCTGCCCGCAGCCGAGTCGTCGGGATCACGGCGCCCGTCTTCGGGTCGAGGCGCGAGTAGAGGAGCTCGCGCAGGTCGGGCACCCGGCCCTGCGCCCTGAACTGGCCGTCGCGGCTCGTGAACGTGGCGCTGTGATCCACGCCCGGCGGGCCGGGCGCGGGCGCCGGGAGGGCGTCGCCGGACAGGGCGTTCGTGACGTCGAACTCAGCCTCCTCGACGCCGTCGAAGAACGGGGCCTGACCGTTGCAGCGGTCCGTCCCGCTCTCGTCGCGGCATGCGTTCAGCTCGACCTCGGCGAGGTCGCGTCCCCCCTCCCCGTCCACGTCCGCCGTCAGCAGCCCGCCGGTCACGCGCGGCGTTATCCCCGTCACTCTGCCGCGCAGGACGAGCGGGGTGGCGCCGGGGTCGGGCGAGACGGACGAGAGCGTGAACGGCTCGCCCGCGTCGTCCTTGTTGAGCGACGGGCGCGGCGCGCCGCCGGCGGGCGGGGAGGCGCTCAGCTCGAACCGTCCCCTGTCCGCGCCGGGATCGTAGGTGGCGGTCAGCTGGTCGGGGAGGTCCGTCACCACAGCGTCCTCGAGGCAGAGCGCCTCCTGGTCGGGGCGCGGATCGCCGCAGACCGAGTCCGAGCGGCGCGCCTCCGCCGAGAAGTCGATCCGGCTCACCGGCGAGGAGGCGTCGTAGCGGGCCTCGAGCTTGCGCCCCGCCTTGCCCCCCTCCGGCGCCTCGGGCAGGATCGCGTCGGCACGCAGCTCGGTCGGGACGTCCTTGACCGCCGCGTCGAAGACGCTCGTGTGTCGCCGCGCCCGGCCGTCCGCGCCCCGATCGCCGGGGTCGGGCGCGTCGAACCGTGCGCGCCCCGTGACGCTCGTCGGCTCGCTCGCGCGGTAGACGACCGCCAGCGGCGTGACGGCGAGCGCCCCGGACCTGCGGCCCAGGACGTCGTCACGTTCGCACGGCCCGAGCAGCGCGTCCGCCGGCAGGTCGCTCGTGCGCGGCGGGGCCTTGGTCGCGTCGAATGCGCGCGTGCAGGCGGAGAAGCTCCGCGGCAGGCGATCGACGTGGACGGTGAAGTCGGCCTTCGTCTCGCCGAGCGGAGCGCGGGGATCGCCCGGCTCCGCGGCGAAGCCTGCGTCGTCCACCGCAATGTCGAGCGGCGCGCCGGCCGCCGCGTCAACGCGCGCCCCGAGCGTGCCGTCCTCCTGGCCGTCGTCGTTCGCGTCGCGCTGGTGGAAGGCCACGTGGCGGACGTCGTCGACGCGCCCGGCCACCTCGAAGTGCTCGTCGCCCTGCGTTGCGAAGCTCTCGTCGCGGCCGACGACCGAGACGAAGTTGCCGTCGCCGCCAGGCAGGTCGGGAAGGCCCTCGCGCGAGGGCCGGTCGCGCACGGCGAACACCGCCCGCCCGAGTGTGCCCTCGGTGCCGCCGAGGCAGGCGCCCGCCCCGCCGCTCGCGGCCGCGTCCCACCTGCACGCGTGAAACTCCGCCGCGCGGAGCACGGCCTTGTCGGACACGTCGAGGCGGCCGGTGACGAACGTCGGCACGCGGTCGAGCTCCAGTTCGGCGTAGGTCCGGCCGGCGATGTCGGCGGGCGTCCGATCGACGGTCGCCCGCACGTCCGGACCGGCGTCCGGCGGTCCCATGCGCGACACAGAGAAGTCCCTGTCGGACCCGCCGGGAAGCTTGAGGGCGACGAGCTGCGGAAGCCTGTCGATCCGGGTGTCGAGGCACGTCACCTCCGGCTGGCCGCACCCGTCGCCCGCGCCGTCGTCGATCTCGGCTCGCGCGTCCGCCTGGACCTGGCGGTCCGCGATGTACACGGCGCGGGTCGGCTCGTCGCCGCTCGCCGGGTCGAAGTTCACGTTCGCCGTCTGTGGCAGCGGGGTGAGCGTCGCGTCGAACGCGACGCGACGCGCGTCCGCGGGCGCCCCCGCGCCGCGTCCGTCGACGTCGCCGACCACCCGGAAGGGGCTGGTGCCGTCGCCGGCCTTGAGCGCCACGTCGATCGTGTCGTTGCCGGCCGCCTGGCGCTCGAAGCGGGCGGAGCGCAGCCGCTCGATCCGCCCGGTGGCCTGGAAGCGCGTGGACCCGCCAACCTGCGTGCGGGTGGCGAGCGTGAAGCGCTGATCGGGCCCGTCGCCCGGCACCGGGTCCGGATCGCCGGCGAAGTTGCGGGCCAGCAGGTCCAGGGTGTCGACCTCGCCCGCCGGCGCGTCGAGCGCCACCGCGTCGAGGGCCGGCCGACCCCCCGGGCCCGGCGCGTAGCGCAGCTCGCCGCCGAAGCGCTCCGGCAGCCCGCTCGCCTTCACGTCCGCGTCCGCGACGATCGTGCCGTTCGCCTCCGTGTCGCGATAGGTGGCGTCGATGTCGGGCTTCCCGGTGCCCGACTGGTAGGCGTAGTCGAAGGCGGTCCTCTGATCCGTGGCGGTCGTGTGCAGGTCGAGGTGGCGCGGCAGGCGCGCGACCGAGGCGTCGATCTGCAGCCGCCTGCCGGTGTCGGCCCGCGTGACGTCGAAGCGGCCGTCGAAGGCGACGTCGGGGATGTCGCGCTCGTGGTCCCAGGCGACGTCGATCCCGTCCGCGCGCGGGTCCTCGACGAGGTGGACGCGCTCGGGAAGGGGGGCGAGACCGGCCTCGAAGGTGCCGTCGAACGTGGCGGAGTCGACCGCCGCCTTCACGGTCAGCGGCGCCGAGTAGCCCGGCGTCTCCACCACGGCGTCCAGCGGATCGATGAAGCCGCCGGCGAGCGGGCCGAGCAGCCTGGTCTTGAAGCGCGGCGGCGCCGCGCCGTCGTCTGGTGTCTCGTAGCCGTAGGTGACGGTCGCGAACTTCTGGAAGTTGTCGGCCGCGTCGAGGAGGTCCATCGTGAGCGAGATCTCGAGCGGCGGCGCCGGGGCCCCCCGGGCCTCGGCGGTCGCGTTGCGATTGACCTCGACGGTCGGTACGAGCGGCCGCGCGTCAGACTCGCGCACGATGGCGACCGACACGTCCACGTCGGGCAGCTGCTCGCCCGCCTCGGTGCGGCCGTCCACGTCGATGGCGACCGGGCCGGCGCCGAGGGTGATCTCCCGGTCGCGCACGACCGTGCCCGACACGGTGTGGACCTTGACCACCGATGCCGGGACGGGGACCACCGTCGCCGCGTCTGCGCTGAGCGCGAAGATCGTGCCGGCCGCGAGAGCCGCGAGCAGCGGCAGGAGCCGCGCGTGGCGGCGCATCGTGACCCTGGCTACACCGAACTCGACACGCCGCCGGCCGCGCATGGCGCGACCATGTCACCGCGCCCGCGGACGCGCATGAGCACAAGGCCTCAACTAGCGCCGGGGCCGGTCCCTCATCGGCGCGCCAGGCCCTGCGGCAGCTCACAGCCCTCGCCGGACGGGTTGTGGAGGGTGCAGGCGGCCAGCGTCTCGTCGCGCACGAACCGCACCGGCCGCTCGCCGTAGCGCGCCACGGCGGCGTCCCAGCCGTCCATCACGAGCTTCACGAACACGAGGTCCCAGACGCGCGTCCGCTCGTAAGGGTCCCGGCACTGCTCGTCGGTTGGGAACTCGAGCGTCGCGGGGGTCCGATCGTACGAGAGCAGCTCGCAGAGTTGCCCGATCCGGAGGTGCAGCTCCTCGGCGCGGCGCAGGAACGGCGCGTCGCCGATGACCGGCGTGCGGGGGCCGACGCCGAGGCCCAGGCGCCGGCACGGGCCGATCAGCCCGAGCGGCGGCATGCACGCGATGCCGCGCCACGGCTGCGTGTCGCGGGCGATCCACAGGTCGGGCACCATCGCCTGGAAGATCGCGTGGCCCAGCGCCTGGATCGCCACGCGCGGGTCGGCCGAGCTGTCCACGCGCTGGTCGACGGGCACGTAGCGCCAAAACGGGTCGTAGGGCTCGCGCCACCACGGGAAGTTCTTGCGCGGCAGCGCCGCCACCGGGTTGACCTCGAACCTCAGCAGCGACCGGTCCGTCGCGAGTCGCACAACCCCCGGGGCGTTCTCGTTGAACCGGGCCAGCGCATCCATCGTCTCCGCGACGCGCGCGCGATCCTCGCGGCCGCCGCCGGGCACGGCGATGAAGGCGCGGGGCAGGCTCCTGGACGGGCCCAGGTACTGGACCGGCCACAGGCGCGGCTCGCCGGCGGCCGCGCCGCCGCAGGCGCGGGCCTCGGGACCGAGCACCCCGTGAACCACGCAGACGAGCCCGTCGCGCAGCGGCGGCAGGACCCCGGCCTGGACCGTTCCGGCCACGAACATCGCGAGCAGGGAGAGACTCGCGGCGGCGAGCGCGCTGCTCAGCCCGCTCGTGTCGGCAAGGGCGCCTCGCCGTCGGGTCGCGCCGGCTCCCGTCACGGCACGCGACGCTATGCGCGGGCGGCCGCGCGCGAAAGAGCCCTAAGGCCCAAGCCGGCGGTGGAACCCTACCCCGCGACCGCGTGGCGTCCGTTCAGCGCGGGCGACGCCGGCGCCGCGGCCTTGGCGCGCTGCTGGGCCACGGCCAGCCAGATGATCGTGCGGTCGCGGGCGCTCGAGAAGTCGAGCCCGGTCAGCTCGGAGATGCGGCGCAGCCGGTAGCTGAGCGTGTTGCGGTGGACCGGCAGCGCGGCCGCGGTGCGCTGGCGGTCGAAGTCGCATACCGCCAGTGTCTCGACGGTCGCCGCGAGCTGCTCGTTCACGAGTGGGCCGAACACGATCTCCTCGATCCGGGACGAGACGCGTCCCGAACCGTGGATCAGCAGCTCGAGCAGGAACTCGTTCGCGCCCACCCGGCCGCACACGCCCGCCCGGCGTGCGATGTCGGCCTGTGCGCGCAGCTCCGCCAGCACCGGCGGCAGCTCGGCCCGTGCCGTCGGCTCGGACTCCGCCACCACGAGCTCGTCGCCGTCGGCGAAGCGCTCGTAGGCGATGCGGGAGACCGTCAGGCCGACCACCCGCTGCCCCTCGCTGATGGCGAGCGCGCCGGCCTCGCGCAGGCGCTTCGCGAGCGCGGCGTGCCGCAGCGCCTGCCCGTTGTGGAAGACGGCCGCGAACGCCGCGTACTCCTCCCGCAGTGGAAAGCGAAGGCGCTCGGCGAGCTCCTGGCACTCGGGGCTCAGCCGGCGCCCGCTGCACAGGGCCGCGCCGAGCCCGCGCACTGCCCGCTCTATGTCCGGCGCGGGTCTAGCCGGCGCGATCGCTCCCGGCGGACGCTGCGCATCCACGCCGGCGTCGGGCCTGTTCCACAGCTGCTGAGTCGCATCCATTCCATCCCCCCGAGTCCCTCGGCGAGGAGTGCCGCTCGCCCGTCCGTAGCGAGTTCATTCTCGGGTCCTCACCGCTAGCGACACTCTCACCGTGCAAGCCACGAGTCCATCCCGGAAATCCCCTAATTTTGCAGGCTCGACTGGGCGAGCTCCGCCGTCCGAGGGGCGGCGGCGGCCTCCCGTGGCCGGGCGGCACGCCCGCAGCACGGGCAGGGTGAGACGGCGACCGGCTGGCCGCACCAGCTGCAGTCCCATCGCGCGGCGTCGCGGAGCAGCTCGACCGCGAGACGTTCCGGGTCGCGCGGGTAGACGACCGCCTCGACCAGGCGACCCGTGCCCCACCACAGCGGCCCCGCCGGCGTGGGCGCGACCGCGACCGAAGGCAACCCCGCGAGCTGCGGGAATGCGGCCGTGAGCCGCCCCGGCTCGGCGCGGCGCGCGCTCACCGCGACAGCCGCCGCCGGGTCGAGCTGCAGCTCGTGTCGGCCCGCGCGCGCCCGGTGGACCGACGCTGACTCTCCGGCGGCCAGTACGACGAAGCCCTGGCCAGGGAGCGGCGACAGCAGCCGCAGCGCCCAGGGCGGCTTCGGCTCGCTCAGCCCGGTGACGGTGCCGAGCCACGCGACGGCGAACAGCCGCCGCTCGACCGCTCGCAGGACCGACGCCACCAGCCCGGGGCCCGCCATGCGCCCTCCGAGCGCCGACGCGCAGGCGGCAAGGACCGCCGCCTGGAGCGGCGGGCAGGGCGTGCGGTGGACCGCGATCAGCGGGTCGTCGAGCGTCCGCCTTGCGAGCGCGAAGCTCGCCCGCCCAGCGGCGGGAAACCAGTCCGGCACGATCGCCACGACACCGCCGCCGGCGGCGACACCCGCCTCGAGCAGGTCGACCAGGACGGGCACCTCCGCCTGCGTCGGCGTCTCGAGCACGCAGTCGATCCGGCCCTGCCCCTCCAGCAGGCGCAGCGGCTCGAGGCCAAGCCCGATGACGACCGGGGGCCGGTGCGAACCGAGTCCGGTGGGCGTCCCTCGCGGAGGGCGGTCCCGCGGCGGCTCGCCCGGCTGTCCGTCGCGCGGGCGCGGCGCCGGCGCCGGCGGCGGAGGCGGCGCGCTCTGCTCCGGCGACTGATCGCCGGACGCCGCGAGCGGCCCCAGCGCCCTCCTACCGAGAGCCCCCCCGCTGTAGACCATCACGCACGCGACCGCGAACCTCAGCTCCCGTTCCGGCAGCCCCTGGGCGATCGTCACCCCGACGACGACGCCGATCGGGGCGACGAGACCGATACGGAAGGCGTCGCGGACGTTCACCCTGCCGTAGGCGTGGTGGCGCCAGGCGCCGGCCGAGGTGGTGATCGCCATCGTCAGGAGCGACGTGCCCGCGGCGGTGTGGATCGACATGCCGAGCAGCAGCGTGAATCCCGGAATGAAAACGAGGCCGCCTCCGATGCCGAGCATCCCGCTGACCAGGCCGCCGGCCACGCCGATGCCGACGGCCAGGCAGACCTCGGACGCATCCATCAGAGCACCAGCCCGAAGGCCACGGCGACGAACACGAACGAGAGCGCGCCCGCGAGCACGCGCTGCGGGACGCGCTGCTGGAGCGTCGCGCCGGCCACGGCGCTGCCGGCCGCGGGCACGGCGACGAGCAGCGCGACCGCCACGTCGACCGCTCCGTACGCCGCGGCGATCGCGGCTCCCGTGGCCGTCACGAGGCAGTTCGCGGCGAGCGACGTCGCGGCCGCCTCGTGCTCGCCGTAGGAGAACCACAGGACCAGCGCCGGGATGATGAAGGCCCCAGCCCCGATTCCGAACAGACCGCTGTAGGTGCCCACCACCAGCCCGAGAGCTCCCAGGACGACAGGCCGCGGAAGCTCCCGGACCCCGCGGGCGTGACCACCGGAGGTCTCGGGGCGGGAGAGTCCGGGGGCCGCCATGCGCGGAACGTAGGTCATTGCCGCAGGCGCGCAAGCGCGGCGCAGCGAAAAGCCCGCGGCGAGGGGCAACACGGGGCGGCATGCATACATGTCCGATGCGGCCTTGGGTGGGCCGAACAATCTCGTCGGCCAAGCGTGGCCTCCGGCGCGTAGCCGGATAGCTTGAACGTGGCATGACCCACTTGGGACGCGGCCACATCGCGATCGACGGGCTCTTCGAGGGACGCGCTCGCAAGCCGCGGATGTCCGCGCTGATGTGCGTCACCGACGACGGGGCGCCGCTCGCGCTCTTCGCCGAGGTCGTGCGCTCCCACGGCGGGCTGGTGGACCTGATGAAGCTTGGGTCGTGCACGGCGCTGCTGCAGGACCGCCTGATGGAGAAGGTGGAGGTGCTGCGCGAGGCGGATGTGCCGTTCCACTTCGGGGGCACCCTGTTCGAGAAGGCGGTGCTCGGGGATCGCATCGTGGAGTACGTGGCGATGCTGCGCCGCTGCGGCTGTCGCCACGTGGAGATCTCGGACGCGACCATTCTGCTCCCCCGCGAGGTGAAGCTGGCGCACATCGCCAACTTCGCCGCAGAGTTCACGGTCCTCGCGGAGGTGGGCGCCAAGGCCCCCGGCCGGAGCGCCAGGATGTCGCCGGAGGACTGGGTCGAGGAGCTGCACGAGACGCTCGACGCCGGCGCCTCGTACGCGGTGATCGAGACCGGCGGGTCGGGGCGCAGCGGCCTATGCCGCGAGGACGGAAGCATCCGCCACGGCGTCCTCGCCGCCATCCTCGCGGACGGGCCGCCCGCCGAGCGGATCATCTTCGAGGCCGCGAACAGGCGGCTGCAGGCCGAGATCTTCCGCCGCGTGGGAAGCGATGCGAACCTCGCCAACGTGCCGCTCCTCGACGTGATCGGGGCCGAGACCCTGAGGCTGGGCCTCAGCCCCGACACCATGCTGCATGCCGCCCGCTAGCCGGCGCCCTCAGTACATGTTCGCGGCGTCCGGGTAGTACTTGAACTCGACCACGTTGTTCGACGGGTCGAGCAGGTAGAAGGTCGTGTGCTCCTCCCGCTCGCCCTTGACCTTCGCGTAGTCGTTGCGGAAGAAGGGAAGTTCCTTCTCCCTGGCGCGCGCCAGTATCTTCGCGTGGTCCTCCTTGTCGCGGAATGTGATTCCGAAGTGTCGCGGGTAGATCGTGGGCTTCTCGTCCACCCTGTCGGGCGCGAGGCGGCAGACGATCTGATCCCCGAAGAACTCGAAGGTCACGCGATCGTCGTGCATGCGCGCGAGCCGGCAGCCGAGGCCCTTCTCGTAGAAGTCGACCGCGGCGTCGAGGTCGGCACAGGGGATGGCCAGGTGGAAGACGTCCTCGGAGCTTCGCAACGTGTGTCTCCTTAGTGGTCGATGGACTCGAAGGCGCGCTCGCCGTTCGCCCTCAGCAGCTGCTCCGGTCCGGCGGGGGCATAGACGACCACATAGGTCAGGTCCTCGTAGGGATCGACCTCGATGCGGTGCTGGGCGCTCGCCGGAATGAAGAGCGCCATGTGGGGCCCGACGCGGTGCGGCTTGCCGCCCACGTGGAGCGTGCCGGTGCCCGACAGGACGTACATGGACTGATCCGACTCGGCGTGCTGGTGCTCGTCGCCCTTCGCGCCGGCCCGCATGGTGTTGACGAGCAGGGCGTGGCTCTCCACGCCCGCCTGCACCTCGTCGAGCAGGATCCGGAAGGTCCCGACGCGCCCGTGGAGGACGCCGGTATCGGCGTCGTCGAGCGGGACCACGTGGCGAGCGCGCATGCAACGGAAAGCTAACCGGCCCGATCGCCGGCGAAGCGCCTGCGCGCGGCGTGTTGGGCCGGCTGCCCAGCGGTCCGTGGTAGCTCTGTGCCGCGGGCTCAAAATCGTCCGCCGGTCCCTGCTGAAGGTTGGGCCCTGGGGCCCTTGGCGAGCAGGGCCGGCGCGGCTACGGTGTCCTGGGGGCGGCGCGTCCGCCGGCAACTTGACCAGCCTGCGCCGCGTAACTGTGCGCGCTGCCCAATGTTCCCCGCGCGAGGCGGAGAGGGGGCCCCACGGCTGCCACGATCGACCCGGGATGGACGTGACCGCGCTGCTGCTCCTGCTGCTGCTCGGGAGCGCCGGCCTGGTGGCGCCGAGCGTGCGCCGCGCGGTCAGGCGCGCCCGTCGGTCGCGGTCTCGCGAGGTCCCGATCGCCAGCACGTGGGGGAGCGTGTCCCCCGACGAGCTGTGGGACCTCGACGCAGGCCCTGGCGAGCCCGCCGCCGCGCAGGTGCCGCCGGGCGAGCCGGCGGCGACCGTGGAACCGGCGCCCGCGCAGGCGGTCGCGAACGCGAACGGCGCGCCCGCCGCTCCGGCGCAGCGCCGAGGGCGCCGGCGCCGCCGCAGGCGAGTCGGGCCGTTTCGCTCGCGCAAGCTGCTCGCCCTCCTCGGCTACACCCTCGCCGGCCTGATCGTGATCGCCGTCGGCACTGTGGTCCTCAGGCCGACCGAACACAGCTCCCCGCCGGCCCCACGTGTGGCACCGGCCGATCCCGCGGCGCTTCCGGAGCTGCCCCCCACGACGCAGCTCGACGAGGGGCAGGAGGCCGAGGCGGAGATCGCGGCGGAGCGCCGGCGGGAGGCGCGCGAGGCGAAGCAGGCCGTCAAGGCGCGCCGGGCGAAGCGGGCCGCAGCGGAGCGCCGCAGGGAGCGCGTGGCCGCGGGTCGCCGCCGGCAGGGGACGAAGGGGCGGTCGGGGTCGGACGCGCCCGCGGCGCCCGCCCCGTCGATCCAGCTGCCGCCGCAGCAGGCTTCGCCGGCGCCACAGCCGCTCAGCACGCAGCCGCAGCCGGCGTCCCCGGCGCCCGCACCGGCGGCCCCGCCGCAGAGCCCGCCGCCGCAGAGCCCGCCGCAGTCGCAGAGCTCGCCGCCGGCGTGCGACTTCCCGCCCTGCTGACCCGGCGCGGCGGCGCGCGCCGTGCCGCGCCACTCAATCGGGGCACGCGGCCGCCGACGTCTCGCGCCGCTCCCAGGCCTCGACGCCGTGCCGGAACCACACGGCCTCCTCCGCCGGCGGCGGCCCGCCGGTTCGCTGTCGCGCGCGGCGTATCGCCGCGTCCACGGCCGCGATGTCGTGTGAATCGAACCGGCCCTGTTCGAGCTCGTGGCCCATGAAGTATCCGGCGAGGCAGCTCGCCTGGTTCTCCATCTCGCGCGGAAACCGGCGATATCTGCCGCCGCCCGGCCACTCCGGCTGCACGCCATGCCCGATCTCGTGAGCCACGACGAACGCGAGCACGGCATCCGCCGATTTCGAGCGGTCGGCGGGGTTCGCGACCAGGTCGCCCACTCGCACTGTGGCCGATCGGTCCGTGTCGTGGAACACGCCGCCGGAGCCGCCGGGCTGGAACGTGATCGTGCTCGGCAGGGTCGCCCCGCGCTCGCTCCAGAAGTCGAGCGCCCTGTCCGTCACGTCGAGCAGCCGGCCGAGCCGTCGCGCCGCGACCTCAGTCCCGGGATTCGCCCAGAACAGCAGGGCGTCGAGCGCCTGCCGCGCGGCGGCTTGGCGCGCCGGGATGCCCATCGCCAGGCCGGGCGCGGTCCGGACGCGCTCGACGCCTCTCTCGCTCCAGGTCATGGCCCGAATCTGTGCGCAGTCGGCCTCCCCCGCGCCGTAGCAGAGGAGCGCTCCGCCGCCCGGCAGGGTCGCCGTCCACGATCCGGGCTCCGGCCCCGGTTCGACCCTGACCTCCGCTCCGGCTCGTATCTGCCACCGTGCGCCGGAACCCACCCGTGCTCCGACATCCCTGCGAACGGAGCCGGTCCACGGCGCGTTCGGCGTGATCGTTGCGGACGGGTGGAGCTCGTGGAACACGACCGGCGGACGAGAGCCCGGGGGGCCGGGATCGCTGACCCTGAGCAGGAGCGGGCCCCCGGGATCCCTCGCCGCGCAGCTCGCCCGCTGCGGCGGAAAAACCCGCTCGACCAAGCAGACCGCGCGCTGCGCCACGACCGGCACCGTCTCGGCGCGCATCATCGCGCCCACCGCCACGGCCACGGCGATCACGGTCACCGCCGTGAGCACGGCGCTCGCGCCCGCCGCGGAGGCGAGGGACGCCCGCCTCATCTCGCGCCGGGGCGCGCGCCCAGGCAGGCGTGCGGGATAGGACGGGGCTGGAATTGCTGAAGGCGCAGCCCCAGGAGGAAGTAGTCGCGCCGCTCCGGGCCGGAGGGAAAGCCGGTCTGTGAGATGAAGTAGCCCGGACGCTGGGCGGCGAGCGCCTCGCGGACCCGGTCCACGGTCACGTCGTCGATCAGGCCCTGCCGGCGCGCCCAGGTGGCGTAGGCGCCTGCCATGCAGTCCGCCTGCAGCAGCAACTCGGCCATGCGGGCGCAATCGCTCTGGCAGGTCCAGGAGTTCACGCCCGGCTCGATGCGAGGGTCGTTCGGAGCGTACGTGCGATCGGAGGGGTGCTGGGCAGCCCAGGCGAAGAGGTACGCCAGCGCGAACGTGGCGTTCGCGATGTCCGTCCGCGCCTCGCCGCTGTCCGGGACGTAGAGGCGGATGTGCGGGACGCCGCCGGTCGCGCGGGGGGACGGCGGCAGGGCGACCGTCGATTCGAACCCCGGCTGCGCGCCGGCCGGAGCCTCGATCGTCACGCGCGGCGGCGGCTGGACGATGCCGAGCGCCCTCTGGGCCGCGCCGAAGAAGGCGCGAAGCCCGCTCTCCTGCCGACGCAGCGCCTCCTCCACCTGCGGCCGGTTTGGCGGCGTCTGCCCGTCCTGGACGAGCTGCAGCAGCGGTCTCGCGCCCCCCTGTCCACACGTGGCGGCGCCACCGGCGAGCACGCTCCTCACGACGCAAACCGTCCTCTCGGCCAGTACGGGGAGTACGCCCGCACGCACCGAGCCCGCGATGGCCAGCACGATGGCGATGGCGCCGAGGGCGGCCAGCCAGGTCGCGAAGCCGGCAGGTCCGGCCGGGCAGCACCACCGCGGGGTCGCGCCTGTGGCCGTCATCCTGTCCGAGGCTAAGCGCGCCTAGCCGGGCGGCGAAAGAGGCCAAAGACCCAAGACGCCGGGGCGCGCGGATTTGGGCCGACTGCCCAGCCGAAGCGAACAGATCTGTGCCTCCCGCCGAAGCGCGCCCTGGACGATTCGCTCGCCGGTCAGAGTGCTGTCGGATGGAACCGATGGCCGCCGTGATCGTCGCCGCGCCGGCGGGGCTGCTCGCGGGCTGGGCGGCGACCGCCGTCGCCTGGCGGCTCCCGCGCGGCCGGCCGCTGCCGCCGCCGCTCGTGTACTGCACCATGGCCGCCGCCGCGGCCGCGTTCGTGCTCGTCGTGACCGTGATCGGCGACCACCCGGCGGAGCTCGCCCGCGATCTGATCCTGGTCGCGTTCCTCGTGCCGATCGCCCTGATCGACGCCGAGTACCGCATCATCCCCAACCGGCTGACCCTCGCCGCCGCGCTCACGGCGGTCGCCCTGTTCCCGCTCGACGCCGGCTTCGTCGGCGAGCAGCTCGCCGCCGCCGCCGGCGCGTTCGGCTTCTACCTCGTCTTCGCGCTCCTGCGCCCGAACGCGCTCGGGATGGGCGACGTGAAGCTGGCCGGGGTGCTGGGCCTCTACCTGGGCGCGGCGGTCGTCGTGGCGCTGCTGGTCGCCTCGCTGCTCAGCCTGCTGATCGCGCTCGTGGTGGCCGTGCGCCGCGGCCGCGCCGCCGCGCGCGAGCCGAGGCCGTTCGGGCCCGCGCTCGCGGCGGGGGCGCTCGTCGCCATGCTCGCCGGCGCAGAGCTCGTCGACTGGTGGGTGCAGGGGGGTTGAGGCGATGCGAGCATGGGCCAAAGGTCCTGGGACCGGGCGGGTAGTCGCCCGGGAGGGTCCCAACAGGCCGTGGCACGATTCAGGGCGCGGTGCTCATGCGCCGCGCGCGGGCAGGTGGCATCGTCGCGCCATGTGCGGCGGTCGGCTCAGAGGGCTTCGTCAGGAAGCTGGAATGGCGTTTCCGCTGTACCTCGGCGGGATCGTGGCGGCGCTCGCGATAGGGCTGCTCATGTTCCAGGCCGGGCGGCTCGTGCTCATGCGCTCGAACGCCCAGACGGCCGCCGACGCCGCGGCGCTCGCGGGGGCGCGCGAGATCGCGCGCCAGTGCCGGATCCAGGAGCGGATCCCGAGGCACGGTCCCTGCCGGCACTGGGAGCTCATCGACCCGCCGATCATCGCGGCCGCGCGCCAGTACGCGGCGCGCAACGGCGCGTCGAGCGACGTGTCGGTGCGGCGCCAGGAGTTCGACGTCCTCATCGAGCTCGGCACCGACGACAAGCTCGGCGAGGAGGGGCGCAGGATCGGCGCCGGCTACGAGAGCCGCGGCGGCGACGCCAGCTCCCGCGCCACCGCGCTCCAGGGCTCGTCCGGAGGCTTCGGCCTGGCGAGCGCGTCGCTCGCCTCGAGTGGACCGAGCACGACCGCACTGTCCGCGGCCGCGCTGTCCACTCCGGCGCTGTCGAAGGGGCCGGACCGGACCTGCGAGGACGTCGTGAAGTTCGGGCACCAGCTCCAGGAGGAGGGCTTCCAGGTGGGCGAGAACGCGGCCCTCGGGGACCCGCCCGCCGCGGGCGTGCACGTGAACGGCAGCTGGCACTACCGCTGCGGCGGCTCGGGGGCGCTCGACGTGAACTGCGACGGCTGCCCGGGCGGCGAGCCGGCGGTGCTGAGCCCGCTGGCGGACAGAGCGCGATCGCTGGGCTTCAACGTGCTCTGGCAGGTGGCGGGCCACTTCGACCACGTCCACGTCGACCCCGGCAGCGCGAGCGGCGCAACGCTCGCGGGGCTCGGCGGCGGCTCGGCGGCGCTGGCCTCGCTTGGGGGCAACCTGGCGGCGACCTTCGGCCTGGGCGCGCTCGGGCTCGGCGGCGGCTACGACCCGCACCTCGTCGCGTGGGACGGCCGCGGCGGCGGCCTGCCCTCGGGGGCGGGCTCGCTCATCGCGGCCTCCGCCGCGTCGCGCTCGTACGCGGCGCCGCCCGCGGGCGCCGACCCGATCGTGGTGAACACGGCGTGCACGGTCGCCGTCGCCGCGCGCCTCTCCCCGAAGGAGACGCTGGCGCTGTTCGAGGCCGGGATCGTGGAGTCCGGGATGCGCAACCTCGCCTACGGCGACTCCAGCTCGGTCGGCTGGCTGCAGCTGCTGGACATCCACGGCAGCTTCGCGCAGCGGATGGACCCGATGTTCGCGGCGATGTGGTTCGTGGGCGGGCTTAGCAGGCTCGACGAGGACGACTATGCGACCCCGGGGCGACTCGCCCAGGCCGTGCAGCGCTCGGCGTTCCCAGACCGCTACGACCAGGTGGAAGGGCAGGCCCGGGCGCTGATCGAGTCGCGCTGCAGGGGGGCGCAGTATGCGTAGGGCCGCGTGGGGCGCGGCCGTTGCCGCCGCGGCGGCCCTCGCCGCGGCCGGTTGCGGCGGCGCTCCCGAGCGCGAGGCGGAGGGCGCGGCGCCCGGCGCTCAGCGCGGGATGAGGGTTGAAGCCGGCGCGCTCACGCTGCCGCGCCGAGCCCCGCTGCGAGTCTCCGCCGCCGTCGCCGAGCGGCTCCGCGCCGGGGCGGTCGCCGTGGCGGGCGTGGACCGCCGCGCCCGGATCGCCCCGACCACGCTGCGCGTGAACAGCGAGCAGACGCTCCGCGGCCTGCGCTGGAAGGGCTGGGGGGCGTCCGGCGCCACCGCTCGCGGCGGCGTGGTCACGCTGATCTGCGACCCCAGCTGCGCCGGCGGCCGGATCGAGCGCTCGTCCGGCAGGGTCGTGCTGGGCGGGATCGTGCGCTGTCGCGGCAGGCGCTTCTACTCGCGCGCGCGACTCTCGCTCGCGGGCGACCCCGACCGGCGGCCGGCGGCCTATCTCTCCACGCCCTGCCGGGAGGGGTCTTGAATCCCCGCCAGCGGCGCGCCGTGCTGCTGTTCGCCCTGGCGGCCGTGGCGATGATCGGCGCCTACGCGCTGATCTCCGGATACGTCACCGAGGTGCGCGGTCAGGTGGAGCCGAAGGTGCGCGTGCTCGCCCTCACGGCGGACGTGCCGCCGCACGAGGCGCTCCCGCCCGAGGCCGTCACGTTTCGCGAGATGCCGCGCCGGTGGGTGCCGGAGGCGGCGATCAGCAACCCGGCCGAGCTAGTCGGGCTCGTCCCGGCGTCACCGCTCGCCAAGGGGTCGATCCTCCAGCGGGGGATGCTCGTGCCCACCCCCGAGCTGGAGCCGGGTCAGCGCGAGATAGCGATCCTCGTGGACGCCCGCACCGGCGTGGCGGGAAAGGTCACGCCCGGCAGCTTCGTGGACGTCTACGCGGCCTTCGCCGGCAACGAGACGACCCCGGATCGTGAAGAGGTGGTCGTCTCGGGCGCGCGCGTGATCGACGTCGGGCAGGTCGTCCCCGGCAACGCGCAGGGTCAGGGCGGCTCGCAGGCCCAGGCCCAGGCCCCCCAGCCGAGCGCGCAGGTTCCCGTGACGTTCGCGCTCACGCCGCGCGAGGCGCTCGCGGTGAGCCACGCGGAGGCCTTCTCGGGCGGGGTCCGGCTGGCGCTGCTGCGCCCGGGCGACGACCCCGACCTCCCCCGCGGGCTGCGCGAGTATCCGAACGACTCCGACACGGCCGCCGCGGACGGCGCGCGATGAGCTGCCGCCTGCTGATCGCCGGTGACGACGACGCCGTCACCCAGCGCGCGGCGACCCTCGCCGAGGAGTCGGAGGCGCTCGAGCTCGTCGACGCCGTGGACGACGTCAACGAGCTGCACCGCGCCCTGACCCGCTTCCAGATCGATGCCGTCGTACTGCACGACCGCGTCGGGGGGGTCCCGGCGCTCGACGTCGCGCGCGGGCTCGGCGCCGACGTCGGTGTAGTGCTGCTCGCGGCGACTCCCACGCCCGAGTTGCTGCGGCGCGCGATGCAGGCCGGCGTTCGCGACGTGATCGGACTGCCGATCACCCTCGAGCAGCTGGAGGGCGGCGCCCTGGTCGCCGCCGACGGGGCCGCCGCCGTACGAGGCCCGGCGCTCGCCGATCAGGCGGCGCCCGGCGACTCGCTCGGCCGCCTGATCGCGTTCGCGGGGGCCAAGGGCGGCGTTGGCACGACGACCGTCGCGCTCCAGGTTGCGCTGGCCGCGCTCCGGGAGCGGCGCGCTTACTCCGTGTGCCTGGTGGACTTCGACCTCCAGACCGGCGACCTGCACAGCCTGTTGGACGTGTCTCCGAAGCGCAGCGTCGCCGACCTGGTCGACGTCGCCGCCGACCTGTCCCCACGGCACCTGAGCGAGGCCCTCTTTCCGCACCCCACGGGCCTGCGCCTCCTCCTGGCGCCGGACAGCGGCGAGCTCGCGGAGCGCGTGACCGGCGACGTGGCCCGCAGCGTGGTGGCGGCGCTCCGCGGCCGCCACGCACTCACGATCGTCGACTGCGGCGCCCACGTCACCGAGGCCGGCGCCGTGGCCGCGGAGCTCGCGGACCACGCCGTGATCGTCACGACCCCGGACGTCCTCGCGCTGCGCGGCGTACGCCGGATGGCGGACCTGTGGCAACGGCTCGACGTTCGCGCCGACGATCACCTGGTCGTGCTAAACCGCGCCGCGCGCAAGCTGGAGGTCCAGGCCGACATGGTCCGCAAGCTCACCGGGGCCCGGCTGGCCGCGACCCAGGTGCCGGCGGCGTTCCGATCCCTGGAGCCGACCGTCAATGCCGGCAATCCCCACGAGCTCGACAACGGTCGCCTGCTGGACGCCTACGAGGACCTGGCGGACGAGCTCGGCGCGCTGCCGGAGCCGGCGGCCGAGAACGGGTCGCGCGGCGTGTTGTCACGGCTTCTCGCGGGCGAGCGCGGCGCCGCGATCCCGCTCGAGTTCGGCGGCTTACTGCCGCTGATCGTCCTGGCGATCGTCGCCGTCTGGCAGATGTGCCTGATTGGGCTCACCTTCATCCTCGCCGAGCACGCCGCTCGCGAGGGAGCCCGCGAGGTGGCGGTCGGGTCGTCGTCCTGGCGATCGCAGGTGGAGAACTCGCTGCCGGGCGCCTGGGCGGAGGGCCTGCGCGCTTCCAACGAGGGCGGGGCCGTCAAGGTGACCGTGCAGACGCCGATGCTCCTGCCGGGCGTGCTCGATCTCGGTGTGCCGATCTCCGCGACGGCGGGCACCGTACGCGAGAGCCGGCGGGGCGGGCCTGCCGATGCGGGAGGCGGCCCTGGCTAGCCGGCGGACACTCGAGCTCCTCCGCGGCGAGAGCGGGCTCGCGCTCACGACCGAGTTCGTCGGCTGGCTGCCGTTGCTGCTCGTCACAGGACTGTGCATGTGGCAGACGCTCCTGTACGCGTGGTCGGCGACCGCGGCCTCGAACGCCGCGCGGACCGCCAGCCGCGCGGAGGCGCGCGGCGGTGACGGGGTGGCGGCTGGGCGCCGTTCGCTCGACCCGGCACTCCGGGGCGGCGCGTCCGTGCGCGTGACCGGGGAGACCGCGATCGTCCACGTGCGCGTGCCGGTGATCGCGCCCGGCTGGGACTCGTCCTTCGAGGTGACGGGCACGGCGACGCTGCCCAGGGACGGTCTCTGATGGGCCTGCTCGAGCGCGTGGCGCCGATCCGGACGGACCAGGACGAGGAGGCGGTCACCCACTACCGGCGCGTCCTGCTCGAGGAGCTGGACCTGCGTGAGTTCGCGGCCCTCGACGAGGAGCAGCGCACGGCCCGGCTCGAGCGAACGATCGGCGAGCTGCTGAGCCGCGACGGCCCGATGCTCTCCACCGGGCAGCGCACGCAGCTCGTGCGCAACGTCATCGACGCCGCCGTGGGGCTCGGCGTTCTCGAGCCCCTGCTCGCGGACCCGAGCATCACGGAGATCATGGTCAACGGTCCCGACCAGGTGTACGTCGAGCGCGGGGGCCAGCTCGAGCCGGCCGGGGTGCGCTTCGCGAGCGAGGCGGATCTGCGCAACGTGATCGACAGGATCGTCTCGCGCTTCAACCGCCGGGTCGACGAGTCGAGCCCGATGGTCGACGCGCGCCTGCCGACCGGGGAGCGCGTGAACGTCGTGATCCCCCCGCTCGCGCTGCGCGGCCCCACTGTCACGATCCGGCGTTTCCCGCGCAAGTACTCGCTCGCGGAGCTGGTGGCGACCGGCTCGCTCGACCAGGCGACCGCCGATCTGCTGCGCGCGTTCGTGCGGGCGCGCCTCAACCTGGTCATCTCCGGCGGCACCGGCGCGGGGAAGACCACGCTGCTGAACGCGCTCTCGGAGGCCGTGCCGGGCTCCGAGCGCGTCATCACGGTCGAGGACAACGCCGAGCTCCAGCTGCGCCAGCCGCACGTGATCTCGCTGGAGGCGCGCCCGCCGAACGTGGAGGGCAGGGGCCAGGTCACGATCCGCGACCTCGTGCGGAACAGCCTCCGCATGCGGCCCGACCGGATCATCGTGGGCGAGGTTCGCGGGGCTGAGACGATCGACATGCTCCAGGCGATGAACACCGGTCACGAGGGCTCGCTCGTGACCGTTCACGCGAACTCCGGCTACGACGCGCTGCACCGGCTCCAGACGCTGGCGACGATGAGCGAGCTGGAGGTGCCGTATGAGGCGCTGCGCGACCAGATCAACGGCGCCATCGACGTGGTGGTGCACATCGCCCGCGACGCCGGCGGCGCGCGCCGCGTCGCCGAGGCGGCCGCCCTGACGTCGAAGCGCAGCGACTCCTTCGCCCTCGAGCCGCTGATGGAGCTCACGGTGGAGCGGCCGTCCCCCGAGTCCCCGCCGACCGTGCGCCCCAGGCGCTTTCCACTGCCGGACCACACGCGGCGCCGGCTCGAGCGCCGTGGAATCGTTCCGCCGCCGGAGTTCACCGACGGGTAGCCGCCGTGACTGACGACGCTCGCGGACTCCTGGTGCTGGCGACCGGACTCTGCGTCGCGCTGGCGAGCCTCGCCCTGTGGCTGGCGGGCACGGTTCAGCGCTCGCGGCTCGTCGAGCGCTATCGGCCCTCCCGTGCACGCTCGCGGGCCGAGCTGCTCGCCGCGCTCGACGCGCAGCTCCTGCGGCTTGGCCCCGCCCGGGCGCTGCGGGACCGGCTGCAGGCGGCCGGGGTGCGCGACTCGGTCGCGGTGGCGAGCTGCATCGGCGCCGCCGCCCTGCTCGCCTGGAGCCTTGCGGGCGCCTGGGTCGTGGGCACCACCGCCGGCACGCTTGCCGGCACGCTCGGGGCGGGCGTCGGCCTCTGGGCGTGGCTGCGCCGCGCTCGGCGTCGCTGGCGAGAGCGCCTCGAGGACCAGTTGCCGGACCTGGCGCGGCTACTCGGCGCCGCGACCGCCGCCGGGATATCGGTCGCCCGCGCCGTCGAGCGCGCGGCCGGCGAGGTCGCGGACCCGATGTCCACCGAGCTGCGCCGCGTGGTCGCCGAGATCCGCCTCGGCCACCCGTTGACGGACGCCCTCGGCGGCCTCGCGGAGCGCCTCGACCTCCCCGATCTCACGATGCTCGTCGGAACGATCGTGATCCAGCACCGGAGCGGCGGGGACGTCGCGGGGGCCCTGCGCGACCTGGCCACGACACTGGAGGAGCGCGACGAGGTGAGGCGCGAGATCCGCACCCAGCTCGCCGAGATCCGGGCGGGACCCCCGCTTCTGGCGCTGATGTCGGGTTTGCTCCTTCTGATGATGAACGCGATGCAGCCGGGGACGCTGAATCGCCTCACGACCTCGCCGCTCGGTCTGCTCGCTGTGACGGTGGCCGCCGGCCTCTTTGGCCTCGCGACCTTCGCGGTGCATCGCATCGGGAGGATCGAGGTGTGACGGCGTCGCCGCTGACCCCCGGGCTGCTCGCCTCCCTCGCGGTCGCCCTGGCGGTCGCGGGCGCCGCGACGCTCCGCTCGGTCCCGCCGGCGGAGCGGCGGCTCGAGGTGCGGCGCGAGGGGCGAAGGTCGCGCCGGCTGGAGCCGTTCGCGCGGCGCCTGGGCGCATGGCTCCTGCACCGCCGGGGCGGGCACACCAGGGTGGCGCTCGCCGCGCGGCTCGACCGCGCCGGCCGGCCGCTCTCACCCGAGGTGTTCGCGGGCTACTCGTCGCTCGCTACCGCCGCGGGCCTCCTGATAGCGCTCGAGCTGGCCCTGGGGGGGTCGCGCGTCTTGGCGCTGGCCGCCGCTTGCGCGGGTACGGCGGGCATGCATCTCTGGCTGTCGAGGCGAGCGACGGAGCGCCAGCGCGACATCGCGCGCCAGGTCCCGCAACTCCTCGACATGGTTGCGGTCACCGTTCGCGGCGGGGTCGGCTACCGCCGCGCGGTGGCGCTCGCGGGCGAGCAGCTCGGCGGACCGCTCGGCGACGAGCTGGCGCGCACGCAGCGCGAGATCGGACTCGGAGCATCGGTCCGGGAGGCGTTCAGCTCCCTGCGCGAGCGCAACCCCGTGCCCGCCCTCGACTCGTTCGTCGCCGCCCAGCTGCGCGCCGAGGAGCTCGGCGTGCCGCTCGCGGACGCGCTCAGCGACATCGCCGCGGACGTGCGCCGCACGGCCTGGCAGGACGCGCGCACGCAGGCCGCGCGCGCGGTGCCGCAGGCGACCGCGGTCAGCGGCCTCCTCGGCGGGGCCGGAGTAGTGGTGCTCATGTTCGCCGCGCTCGTCGCGAGCCTGTCCGATATCCCCATCGGAGGCCTCTTCAAATGAGCGACGCCGCCCATGCGGCGCGCCTGCGCGACGAGGCGTCCTGGCTGGGCGGAACGGTGCGGGTCGCGCTCGCCGGCCGCGCGGCGGCCCTCGTCCTCACGCTGGGCTGGGCGTTCCTCGAGGGCGGCGTGGGCTGGCCGCTGATCGTCACGTTCGCCCTCGCGGGCACCGCCTCGGCCGTGCCGCTCGTCTGGTGGGAGGGTGTCGCGCCGGCTCTGCTTGCGCGGCCGGCGTACCTGGCCGGCGAGCTCGTCCTGTCGACGCTGATCCTCATCGCCACGGGAGTGGACGGCCCGTTCTTCACGTTCACGCTCGGCACTGCCCTGATCGGCGGGCTCGTGTACTCCTGGCCCGGCGCGGCCCTCTTCGGGGTCACGCAGGTCGCCGCCTACTACTACGCGCTGTCGTACCCGGGCGCGTCCCCCGCCGGTGCGGACGGCTTCCAGGAGCTCGTCGGCCTCCCCTCGCTTTATCTCTTCGCGGCCGCTGGCGGCGCCGTGATGCGCGACCTGATCACGCGGTCGGCGCGCGTCCAGCGCGAGGCCACGGCCGAGGCGGCGCGGGCCGCCGCCGACCGCGAACGCGCACGCCTCGCGCGCGAGATGCACGATTCGATCGCGAAGACCGTCTCCGGCATCGCGCTGGGCGCCGCGGGCCTGGCGCGGCGGATCGAGCGCGACCCGGCCGGCGCCGGCGAGCAGGCGCGGCAGCTCGCCGCGGACGCCCAGCGCGCGACACGCGAGGCGCGCAGCCTGCTCGGCGACCTGCGCGGCGAGGACCCCGAGCGCCCGGTCGCCGAGGTGGTGGTCGAGGTGGTCGAGCGCTTCGCCGCCGAGAGCGGGCTGCCCGCGCGTGCCGTGGTCGAAGAGGTGGCGACGCCGCCGCGGCGGCACGCCGTGCAGCTCTACTGGATCCTGCGCGAGGCGCTGCGCAACGTCGAGCGCCACGCCCACGCCACCCAGGTCGTCGTGAAGGCGCGCGCCGAGCCGGGCCGGTGCGCGCTGATCGTCTCCGACAACGGCGCGGGCTTCGAGCCCGACCTCGACTCGCTCGCGGCGCACGGGCACTACGGCCTGGTCGGCATGCGCGAGCGGGCGCGGTCCGTCGGCGGCGACCTGACGGTGCGCTCGCGTCCCGGGCACGGGACCGCGCTCACGACGTGGGTCCCGCTCGAGGCGGGCCGAGACTTCGGGAAGCGAGGAGCGGCATGAGGCAACGGGTTCGGATCCTGATCGTCGACGACAACGCCATCGTGCGCCGCGGGCTCGCCAGCCTGCTGGCGGAGAACCCCTCGTTCGAGGTCGTCGGCGAGGCCGGCGACGGCCGCGAGGCGATCGCGGCCGCGGAGCGCACGAGCCCGGACGTGGTGCTCCTGGACGTCAGGATGCCGGTCCTCGACGGCGTCGAGGCGGCGGGGCGGCTCAGCGAGCGCGCCCGGGTGCTGATGCTCTCGCAGGCCGAGGACGTGCAGCTCGTGACCGGCGCCCTGCGGAACGGTGCATCGGGCTACCTGGTGCACGGCCGCTTCGAGCCGGACGAGCTCGAGCGCCGGATCGAGGCGGTGGCAGGCGGCGAGCTTGTGCTCTCGCCGTCGGTCACGCCCGGCGTGTTCGAGGCGCTGCGGCGAGCGCCCGGCCCCGAGAACGACACGCGCGAGCTGACGATGGGCTCGCTCACGGCCCGGGAGCGCGAGGTGCTCAACCTGCTCGCGCATGGGCTGTCGAACCGAGACATCGCCGGCGAGCTGTTCCTGACCCAGAAGACCGTCAAGAACCACCTGAGCCGGATCTACGAGAAGCTCGGCGTCCACAGCCGCTCCGAGGCGATCGCCCGCTGGCTGGGCGTGGCCGGCGATCCCCCCCTCTGAGCGGACGCATCCGGTCCTGGGAGGGGTCCCGCGCGACCCGGGACTCAGCGGGGCCGAAGGTTGAGCCCACGGCCCCTCGCGAGGCGCAAGCCCACTCCGTACGGTCGAGATCGAGTGGAGCTCGCACCCGACACGAAGGGGACCAATGACCGGCGAGACCAGCCTCATCACCATGGACGGGCCGGCGCGCGGCCCGCGAGCGGCGGGCTACGCCGCCGCCGCCCACGCGACCGTGTGGGCGCTCACCCTGCAGGAGCGGGCGCTGGCCGTACGGACGCGCCTGTCCGACGAGCGCGGGGAGAACAACTGGGTCGGCGTCGCGACGGTGTGCGGCGTCGCCTTCGCGATCTTCGGCGCAGTCTCCGCCGTCCTGCCCAACGAAGTGAAGGACGGCGCGCAGAAGCTCATCAAGGCCGTCCTCGGAGGCAACGGCACGACCCCCACGGGCGCCCCCACCACCACCACGGGGGCCATTGGTGGCTAGCACGTGGCCCTTGCCGTAACGCAGATCAACCGGCGCCCGGGCGCGGCCTCCTCCTCTCCGCCGCCGACGGGAACCGACGCGACACAGAACCGGCCCGCCCCAGGCGGGCCGGTTCTGCGTTACGGGCGCCACGGCGGTGCGCGCCTTCGCGACGCCACCGGGGCGGCGCAGGCGGTCGCCGCGGTCACCGTGATCGCGGCCGTCCTGGCGACGGGCGCCGCCGTCAGCGCCGGGCCGGCCAAGGCGGTGGTCGACGGGGCGGTGTGCGTCACGCGCGCGGTGCTCTCGCAGCAGCCGTCCGCCTGCGGCGGTCCTGGACGCACGGGTCCGCTGCTGGTGCAGGTCCAGGCGCCCGCCTCCACGCCCAGCGGGCCGTCCGATCCAGCGCCGGCCCTGCTGATCGCGGGCGGAGTATGGACCACGCCGGCCGGACAGCCGTCCCGGCGCGTGCTCGCGAGAGGCGGGCGAGCTGGCACGACTGCCCGATCGGATCGAGTGGGCCACCAGGGGACCTGCACGCCTTCTGGCGAGGGCTGCGCGGCGGCGCCTACAAGCCACCGAGCCGGCTCATCATCGAGTTCGGCAGCTCGGAGGACAGCTTCTTCGAATCCCAGACGGGGCTCCTGGTGTTCAGACCTCGCAGCCTGAGCAACGGGCTCGGCGGCGCCCTCGTCGAGCTCGCCCACGAGTACGGGCACGCCGTCCAGGGCCATGAGCTGCTCGAGAAGCTCGACAGGCACCGCGTCGCGATGGAGGCCCACGCCGACTGCTTCGCGGGACTGTGGCTCGGCAACGCGCTCGCCCGCGGAAAGGTGACGGACGACGAGGTCGAGGAAGCGCGCCAAGCGATCAGGGAGACCGGAGGGTCACCCGCTCACCCTACTCCCACCAATCGACTGATCTGGTTCCTGAACGGCCTGAACGCCAAGCCCGGGCACCCCCCGTTCGAGACCTGCCCCCTGCCAGCCGGCCCCTGAGAGGAGCTGCCGCATGTCCGCCTCCGATGCCAAGAACACAACGCGCGACCGGCTCTGCGGGTCATGCGCACGGAACCGCTTCGCGCGCGCGGTCCTGGTCGCGATCCTCGCGGCCGCGGCGGCGATCGCCCTGCCTGCGCCGTCCAACGCGGCCACGTACACCGTGCACTCCTGCCGCCTCCCCGATGGGCGCTTCATACCGTTCACGGGCTGGTCGCCGAGCGTGCAGCCGGCGCCGCAGCCCGGCGCCGGCACCGAGGCGGACTGCGCGCGTGACGCGCTCGTCGCCTGGGTGGGCGAGGGCGACGGCACGCCGGTCGGCACCTACGCGCAGTGGGCGTTCCAAGCGCCGGCGGACACCGAGATCGCGTCGTACCGCCTCGATCGCGAAGCGGCCGGCTCCTCGGGGGTCGTGTTCCGCTTCACCGCGGCCCTCGCCGGCTACAGGCTCGTGGCCCGGAACCGGTCCGCGGAGGAGCTGGAGCTCGAGTCCTGCCCGCCCTGGGGCGGCCCGTCGGAGGCGTGCGACGACCTCGCCCCCGTCGCCGAGGGCACGCTTCCCGCCGGGGCGGTCGAGCTCGCCGCGATCGCGGGCTGCCTGCGCGTGGATGGGGGCAGCGAGTGCCCGGAGGGCGAGGACGACGCATCGGCGTGGGTGGCGATCTCGGCGGCCGAGGTGGACCTGGACGACGCGTCCCCTCCGCAGCTGCTGCAGCCGCTGTCCGGCGGGGTGGTCGCCGGGCCGACGCTCGTCGGCGCCGCCGGCGAGCTGCGGGTAGCCGCCGCCGACCGCGGCGGGGGGATCCGGGCGGTGACGGTCGAGCTGGACGGCACGCCCTTGCGCACCTTCACGTTCTGCACGCCGCCCTTCACCGATCCGGTGCCGTGCCCGCTCACGGTGGATCGTGCCCTACCGGTCGATCTCGCCGGGGTTCCCGCCGGGCAGCACGTCCTGCGCGCGCTCGTCACCGACGCCACCGGCGCAAACGTCACCGCCTCGGAGCCGCGCCGGATCGATGTGGTCGGAAGCCCGCGCGCCCGCCTCACCGCGCGGGTTGTCGTCGCGCACGAGCGGCGCGCCGCCGCCCGCGGGCCACGGACGGTGGCCTACGGCCGCGGCGCCCGCCTGGTGGGCACCCTCACGACCCCGGAGGGGCGCGCGATCGCCGGCGCGACGCTCGCGGTCTGGTCGCGGATCCGCGGCGCGGGCCAACCCTGGAGACAGGCCGGCACGGTCACGACCGACCCGCGGGGCAGGTACTCCGGCGCGCTGGCGCGCGGGCCCTCGCGCGACCTGCGCGTGACCTACCGTCCCCTCCCCCAGCTCCCGACCGACTCGGCGGCGGCGCGGGTGCGGCTCGCCGTGCGGGCGCCGGTCCGCCTGGCCGTCCCGCGCGCGGGCCTGACGGAGGGCGGCACGATGCGGTTCGCCGGCAGGCTCGCGGCCGGGCCGCGGCCGCGCCGCGGCAAGCTTGTGCTGCTCCAGGTCCGCGATCGCGGCGCCTGGCGGACCTTCGCCACCGTCCGCGCCGACCGCGCGCGCGGCCGGTTCGCCTACCGCTACGGCTTCCCCGCACTGGGCGCCACCCGCACCTACCGCTTCCGCGCCCTGTCCCCGGCCGAGAGCTCCTACCCGTACGCGACGGGCGCCAGCCCCACCGTCAGGGTGACCGTCCACCGCGCGCGCTGACGACGGCGGCCGTGCGCCTGCTCGTCGTGGAGGACGATCCGGCGCTCGGCGCGGTGCTGGCCGGCGGGCTGCGCGAGGAGGGGCACGCGGTGGACGTGGAGGGCACGGTCGCCGGCGGCGACCTCGCCCTCTCGCTTGCCGAGTACGACGTGGTCGTCCTGGACCTCGGCCTCCCCGACGGCGACGGCCTGAGCCTGTGCGCCCGCCTGCGTTGCGTGGGCGCGGCCACGCGCGTGCTGGTCCTCACGGCCCGCGACGCGCTCCCCGATCGCGTCGCCGGCCTCGACGCCGGCGCCGACGACTACCTCGTCAAGCCGTTCGACTTCCCGGAGCTGGCGGCGCGGGTGCGGGCGCTGATGCGACGCTCCGGGACCGGCGCCAGGCCGGTCCTCGCGGCGGGGCGCATCCGGCTGGACCCTGCGGCCCACCGCGTCTGGCACGACGGGGTCCTGATACCGCTCACCGCCCGCGAGTTCGCGCTGCTCCACTTCCTCATGGCGAGGGCGGGCGAGGCCGTCTCGCGCACCGAGCTGCTCGAGCACGTGTGGGACCGCAACTACGACGGCCTGTCGAACGTGGTCGACGTTCACGTCGCCGGCCTGCGCCGCAAGCTCGGCGACCCGGCGGCGATCGAGACGCTGCGCGGGGTCGGCTATCGCATCGAGCCATGAGGCTCGCCGCGTTCCGGCTGGCGCTCGCCTATGCAGGGGTCGCCGCCGTCGCGATCGGCGCGCTCGCGGCCCTGGCCGTCCACGCGGGCGCCGATCGTATCCGAGCGCCGGCCGAGCGCCGGCTGCGGGCCGACGCGGGTGCGCTTGCGGCGAGGATCGACGTGCACGACCCGCCGCGGGAGCTGGCCGAGGGCTGGCTCGTCGACACGGAGACCTACGCCCTGACCGAGCTCGGCGACGACGAGCTCGAGCCGCCCGTGTACACGCTGGCGTTCGGGGCCGTCGAGCGCCGTTCCGTGGTGGAGGAGTTCTCGCAGCGGGGCAGGGACTACCTCGTCGCCGCGCACAGGCTGCCGGGCTCTACGCGCGCGGTGGTCCTGGCGCGCCCGCTTCACGACGTCCAGGAAGCGATCCGATCCCTGCGGGTGCGTGTCCTGATCGCGGCTGCCGCGCTCCTGCTCGCCGCATCGGCGGCGGGCACCTGGCTGGCGGCGCGCTCCCTGCGGCCGGCGCGGCTGGCGCTCGAGCACCGGCATGCGTTCCTGGCGGACGTGGCGCACGAGCTGCGCACACCGATCGCCGTGATTCAGGCCTCCGCGAGCCAGGCGCTGCAGCGCCCGCGCCCGGCCGAGGACTACGTGCGGGCGCTCTCGGGGATCCGCGCCGCCGCCGAGCGTGCCGCCACTAGCGTCGGCGAGCTGCTCGACCTCGCGCGCCTCGAGGATGGACGGTCCGCGCTCCGGCTCGCGCCGCTGCGCCTGGACCTGCTGCTCGAGGAGGTGGCCGCACTGCCCACCGGCGCGACGGACGTGGTCGCGCGCCCTGGCGAGCCGATCGTCGTCGAGGCGGACTACCCCCTGCTGCGACAGGCAGTGGAGAACGTCGTGAACAACGCCGCCGGACGGGCGCGCGAGGTGACCCTCTCCTCACGGGTCCGCGGTCGCGACGCGGTCATCGAGATCGCCGACGACGGCCCCGGCTTCCCCCCGGACGTCCTGCCCGACGTCTTCGACCGCTTCCTGCGGGGCGACGGCGCGGGGACCGGGCTCGGGCTGGCCATCGTGCGGTCGATCGTCGAGGCCCACGCCGGGCGCGTCGCCGCGAGGAACCGCGCTGAGGGCGGCGCCGTCGTGGAGTTGTCGCTGCCGGCTTCACCTCGGCTTCATTGAGCGTTTCCTAGGGTCGCCGAAATCCGCGCACAAAGGGGGCGACGATGGAGACGGGCAGCGCTGACTCGATAGTGACGACGGGGGCCTTGATCAAGTACTCGATCGCCCTGCTGTCGGCGGCCGCGGCCGTGATCCACCTGGACGCGGCGCACGACCACGTCGAGCACGCCGAGCTGGCGGTGGCCTTCGTGGCGACGGCGTGGGCGCAGGCGATGTGGTCGTGGCTCGTCGTGACGCGGCCGACCAGACGGGTGCTGTGGGCCGGCATTCTGTTGAACCTCTGGATCGTGCTCGTGTGGGCCGTCTCGCGGACCGCCGGGCTGCCGGTGGGGCCCGAGGCGGGCAGCGCGGAGCCGGTGGGGGTGAAGGACGCCGTGGCGACGACGTTCGAGCTGCTCGTCGTCGTGGGCGCGTTCGCCGCGCTGAGCCCACGCGTCGTCACGAAGCGACTGGCCGACCCCCGAGCCGGTCGGCGAGCGCTGGCCGCGGTCGCGGCGGCCGTCTTCGCCCTGTCCGTGCCCGCGTTCGTGGCCGCCGCGCACGAGCACGAGGCGGGCCACGCGCACGCGCACGGCGAGGCCGGCCACGGGCACGTCGCGCACCACTCCGCCGTGCCGCCCGACCCTGGGCAGCTGGCCGCGATCCGGGCCAGGTTCGACGAGTACCGCGACATCAGGGTCGCACGCGCCCGCGGGTGGAGGCCCGAGCACGCCGACTTCGCGGGCACCGGCGTCCATTTCGCCAACGACCGCGTGGAGGAGCAGTCCGGCGGACGGGTCGACGTCGCGGATCCCCAGTACCTCATGTACACGAGGCGGCTCACGGGGAGCTGGCGCCTCGTAGCGGTGGCGTACGCGGTGGACGCGGCGAGCAGCCCATCCCCGCCCACCGGGCTGACCGGGGCCGACTGGCACCAGCACAGGTGGAACTGCGTGGTGGCCGGAGACGAGCTGGACGACGAGGCGGCACAGGGGATCGACAGGCGGGCGTGCCGGGAGATGCACGGTGAATGGAGGCCCGGCGCCGTGTGGATGACGCACGTGTGGTTGATCGACAACCCGGACGGCCCGTTCGCCGAGGAGGACCCGAGGATCGAGTAGGACCGCGCGGCTCACGATTGGGCTTCCGGGCCCTTTCCAGGGACCCGGCCGTGGCTAGCTTCGCCCCGGATGGGCACGAGGCTCGGGGATGTGCGCGGGATGAGCGCCTCCGGCATCGCGACGATCGTCGTGTTGGCCGTGGCGATCGGGGCCGTGGTCCGGGCTCACACGGTCCCGCTCCTGGTCGACAGGTCCGTGTGCATCGTGCGGACCGTGCTGACGACTCAGACCGGGTCGTGCGGGGATGAGGAGCCGGGCCTTACTGTGCCGGTCGTGCTGAGAGGTACCGCAGCCGCCAGTTCGCCACCTGGTACTACGCGGGCCTCCTCGGCGCCGTGTCGCAGAGGCTCGACGTGGCGGCCGGCGGCTCCACGACCGGCCAGGGAGGCGCCGCCGAGACCGAGTACGGGCTCGCGTTGACCACCTACCACCGCCGGAACGAGAGCGGATTCGATCCGAGCCAGTCCGACGGCTACGAGATCGCGCTCTACCCGTGGGCCGACATGATGTACAACCTCGGCGCCGGGGCGGGCGGCGTCCAGAGATGAGGACGGAGCTCACACTGCAGCCCCTTCCCGGCCTTGCACGTGAGCTCAGTCGGGAGCTCCGTTGAAGGTTCGACGGGGTCTTCGGCGGGTACGCCCGCCCCGAGAACGAGTCCATGTTCGTCCCGCCGGACGTCCGCCAGCGGCGGTTCGACAAAGGCTTCGGCAGCGAGCAGACGCTCCCGAACCCGGACGACCCCACGCAGCCGCTTCCGAACCCGCTCGTGTGCATCGGGGCGAACTGACCTGACCCGGCGGGCCTTCGCGTGCCGGCGGACGTCGGGGCTGCGGGGTTGTGGCTTGGGTCGTCCGGCCCTGTCATCGACCGGGTCCCGCCCCGAAGGTTGGGCCGCGCGCCTCTCGCGGCGCGCGCCGCCCGGGGCTAGCTTCGCCAGAGGGTGGAGCCGAGGAGAGAGTCCGAGGCCGGATTCAGCACCGTCACCGTCACGGTGGTCTGCATGCTCATCCTGGCGATCTTCGCCGCCGTCCGCGAACAGCTGCCGCAGACGGTCAGCGACCGCGCCGTATGCACCGTCAGGGCCGTCCTCGCCGCCGACCGCACATGCGCCGACGACGGCGCCACGCCCACCCCCGGCGGCAAGACCGACCCGCTGCTCGTCCAGGCTGCCGACCGGCGCGGGGTCACACAGCCCGCCGCCGCCGGTCCGCGAGCTGCGCCTGTCGGCGGGCGGCTCGTCCCCGGACGCCGGCGCAACCCGAATCGCTCACCGAGCAACCGGCGGCTGACGGACGAGCTTCGCAGTGCCCTGCCCTGCCGGACGATCGGCGGTCAGGCCTGCACGCTCACGTACCGGCTCCGCACGGCGCAGCGCACGGTGATCGCAACGAACGCGCCATTCGTCCCCCACTGCTTCGACGGCATCTGCGTCACGATCGAGCCCGGGGCCATCACGATCAGGCCAGGCCAGCATCGCGTCGGCGAGATCTGCTTCCTGAAACCGGACGAGCCCAACCGCCTGTCGTGTGTGAAATGGCAGATCCCGGCGGGACACCCCATACCCGAGCAGATGATCCTGCGACCGGCTCCGGGCGGGCGCGGCGGCGGGGTGTTCGAGTTCGTGTGGCGTCCGGAGGACCGCGGCCGGCCGAAGCGCGTCAACATCGACCTGACCAACGAGACGGGGAGGCGCGAGGGCACGCATCTCGGCGTGCGCTCCTCCGAGCCGGTCACGGTCGACTTCGACATCGTCTCGAGATCCCCTGGCGGTGACCTAGGCGGGAGGGTGGTCTTCGAGGACGTCAGGGGCGACGTCGGCGTCCGCATCGCCCCGACCCGGCCCGGCGAGCGCGTGCCGCGAAGGGTGGAGATCTTCGGCCCGATCCCGGCAATCGGCCTGGAGCTTGAGCGCGACGGCGCGCATCTGGAGGGCCGGATCGCGGGGATCCCCGACCACGTCACGCTCGATTGGCAGCCCGACTCGCAGCACCCTGGGACCGGCCGGCTCGTCATCACGCCCGAGGGCGGCAGCGTGGGCAGCCTGGAGGTCGAGGCGACCGGCGTGGGAAACATCTTGCCCGGGATGGACCGCTTCTCCGCACGTCTCGGACCGATCGGTCGCGCCGAGCTCTCGATACTGCCCAACGGCTTCGACTACAGGGGCGACCCCGTCTCGGGCGAGGTCCAGGTTGGCCCGCCCGGACAGGCCCCGCGGCAAGGGGCGGACTGCGGGCGCGTCAGCGGGGCGTGGTACGACCAGACGACCGGGGCCGGCCGAGGCTGCCTCGACTCGGTCACGAGCGCCGGGCTCACGGTGAGCGGCACTGGCGTCGTGGACGGTCACGTCGCGACCTCAGGCGGGCCGCGCCCCTTCGACTTCTTCCTCAGACGCCCAGACGGCGGGACCGTTGCGGCCGACATGCCGGCGCGCCCGCCGTCGCTCGGGGCGACGTTCGACCCGGCCGGACGGCTCGAGGTCCGCGGGCCCCAGCTGGCCGAGTACCCGCTGAGCGTGACCCAGCGCGGACCGGACGGCCGCCCGATCGTCTCGATCTATCAGCTCAGGGCGCCCGACGGCGGCGGCTCCGTCTGCTGGGACGCGGGGCCGCGCTGCGCCGGCGCCGCCCCTCCCTCGACGGGGGCGTCGGTCAGCCTCACGGCGCCTGCCGGCGAGCTGCGCGCCGGAGCCTTCACCTACAGCGGCGCCTTCGGCACGCTCCAGATCACACAGCCCTCGAGCACCACCGGCAGCTTCTACTGGGCGCAGCAGGGCTGGGCCTCCCCGAGGCTCGGCTTTGACGGCACCATCGCCTGGGACGAGATGCGGCTGACCCTGCCGCCGCCAGCCTGGGCCGACTGCCGCGGCGCCACGCCGAGCCAGTGCGAGCTCCGGCGCATCCTCTCGGGTTGGGCCAGCGAGGTGCGCCCGGAGGGCTGGGTGCTCTCGCCGGCCCAGCTGGAGGCGCAGAACTACTCGTTCGACTGCAGCCGGTTCACGCTCGGCGACCCGACGTGCTCCGCGGGCACGATCACGTGTCGCGACACCGTGAACCTGCGGGCGTCCGGAGGCGCCCTCGGGCTCCCGCTCAACTGGCTCCTCTGCTCCCGGACGGCGCCGCGATGACGCGCCGCGCGATCCCATCGGCGCTCGCCGCCGTGATCGTGTGCGTGGCGGCGGCGGCGCAGCCGGCGGCGGCGGCGACGCTGCGGGCCGACTACCGCCTCGCGGGGACGCTGGAGCCGTCCTGCTGCGGCGCGCCGGCGCTGGCGAACATCGGCGACGGGAACGGCTTCGTCGCCGATGCCGTGCGCGGCGTCCGGCGCCCCGTACTGGAGTTTGCTGCCGGCGGCGGGGTGGCGACGGCCTCAGCCGGAGTCGTCCCATCGGCCTCCTACTCGATCGCCGCTCTGTTCCGCTTCGACGCAATCGACGGCTTCCGGCGCGTCGTGGATTTCCAGGGCGGGCTGTTGGACGCCGGCCTGTACAACCTGGACGGCCAGCTCGCCTTCTTCCCGTTCGTCAGCGGGCAGGGGGACCCGGCGCCGATCGCCGCGGACGCCTACTCGCAGGTCGTCATAACCCGGGACGGCGCGACCGGAGAGGTCGTCGGCTACGTGAACGGCGTCCCGCAGGTCGCGTTCACCGACGGCGGCGGCGACGCGGTGATCGGCGCCGTCGCCGGCGGCTCCGGTGGGCTACGGTTCTTCGCGGACGACTCCTCCGACAACGGCGGCGAGCAGTCCGCGGGCGCCGTCGCCCGGATCCGGGCGTGGGACGGCCCGCTGACGCCGGCGGAGGTGGCCTCCCTCGAGGCGCCGGACCCGCCGCCACGGCCGCCGGCGCCCCCCGATCCGCCGGCCGCGGCCGGCCCGGCGCCCAACGGACGCCCCGCCTCCGATCCGGCGCGCCTGACGGCCTGTCTGCGGACGAAACGGCCGTGCGAGCGGCGCCCTCCGGCGGGCCGCGGCCGGCTCGTCATGGACGCCGGCGTTCACGCACGGCTCGCCGGGCGTCTCACCACCCCGGGTGGCGCGCCGATCGCGGGCGCGAGCCTCGAGGTGCTCGCCCGCACGCGGATGCCGGGCGCGCGCCGGCGGACCGTCGGCGCGACGACGACCGACGGCGCCGGCCGGTACTCCTGGCCGGTCCCGCGCGGGCCGTCACGCGACCTGGCCGTGACCTACCGGCCGTTTGCCGGCGCCCCGCGGGCGGCGGCGCGGGCGAGCGCGCGGCTGCTGGTGCGCGCCCCCGTCGCGCTCGACGTCGTCCCCAGGGTCGTGCGCGACGGCGGCCGGATCGAGATCCGCGGAGCGCTCCCGGGCACGCCCCGGCCGCGGCCGGGCAAGCTCGTGGAGCTCCAAGTCCGCTCGCGCGGCGGATGGCGCACATTCGCGACGACCCGTGCCGGTCGCCGGACGGGGCGCTTCGCCCACACTCACGACTTCCCCGTCGCCGGCACCAGCCGCAGCTACCGGCTGCGCGCGACGGTACCCCCCGACAGCGCGTACCCGTACGCGACCGGTCACAGCCGCGCCGTCCGGATCAGGATTCGCGCCGGGCGATGACGCGGCCTGCCCGCGAACCGCTCGACGCCGACACGGGTCAGCCGCTCCGGCGGACGGTGACCGTGATGGACCTGCTGTCGCCCGTGGCGTACGGGTAGGAGTTGTCGCTCGGTACGCGAGCTCGGAAGCGGTGCGTGCGCGTGCTTCCGAGGCTTGGGAAGCGGTAGCGATAGCCGAAGCGGCCGCGTTTGCGGTCGGCGCGTACGTTGGCGAACGTGCGCCAGGTTCCGCGGTCGCGGACCTGCAGCAGGACGAGCTTGCCGCGGGCCGGTCGTGGACCGCCGGGCAGGGCGCCGGCGAAGCGGATGGTGGCGCCCTCGGGCAGGTCGGCGCGCGAGACCGACAGCTTCACCGGGGCTCGCACCACCAGCCGTGTCTGGACCCGGGCCGAGTCGGCGACCTGCTGGGCGAGCGGCCGGTAGCTGACGCGCAGCTCGCGCGAGGGGCCGTGGGCGAGCCGGCGGGCGTAGCCGCCGCGGGCGTCGGTGGTGACAGTCCCGACCACTCGCCAGCGCCTGCCGGGGGTGGCGAGCCGCTCCCAGACCGAGAGCGTGGCGCCGGCGATGCGCCGTCCCTCGGAGGTCCTCAGCACGCCCACGAGCCTCGTTCGGCTGCGGTAGGCGACGGCGCGCGGGCGGCGACCGTCAACACGGCGCCCGCGCGCTGTGACCACGCGCGCGGTCAGCAGCGCCCCGGGCCCCACGAGCGCCCCCATGACGGTGATCGGATAGCTGTCCGAGGCGGTGACGTTGGCGCCGGTGGCGTCGGCCACCAGCACGCGCACGCGGTGCGAGCCGGCCGGCACCCCCGCGAGGTCGACACGGAAGGCCCGGTCGATCGCGAGCGGGCACGGCACCGGCTGGGTGAAGGGCGGCTGGCAGAGCGCGAAGCTCCGCAACGGCTTTCCGTCGAGCTCGACGGTCACCGACCGCAGGCCGCCGCCGCTGTCGGTCGCCGCGACCCGCGCCTCCGCCGACCCGCCGAACGGCGCGGCGGCCGACAGCAGGCCTCCCGACGGCGGGCCCAGCAGCCGCGGCGCGGAGGCGTCCTCCAGCCCCAGCCGCGCCGCCGAGATCACCACCCAGGCCGAGCCGTCCGGGAAGTTGTCCGTACCGGGACCGGGGCAGCCCTCGAATATGTCGACGCTCCAGCAGCCGGCCCGGGCCGCGAGCTCGACCGTGCCGTCGGGCAGCGAGCCCTCGGCGGCGGGCGCGAGATCGTCGCAGGCATCCGCCGGACCGCCGAAGGGCGGGCAGGACTCGATCTCCTCCTGCTGGCCGGCCCGGCCCTGCGCGACCAGCCTGTAGCCGGAGAGGGCGTGCGCGTTGCCGCCGAAGTCGTCGAAGAACATGCCCCGCGCCGAGCGCTCGAGCCGATACGAGGCGATCTCCGTGCCGGGCGGTGCCCTGAAGGCCCACTCCGCATACGCCCCCTCGTTCGTCCAGTCGGTCTCCCCCGACGAGGCGACGAGGCCCTCGAGCCCGCAGTCGGACTCGACGCTCAGGCCGGGGCCCAGCACGGGCGGCCCCGGCTGCCAGCCGGTGAAAGGAATCGTCCGCCCGTCCGGCAGGCGACAGGAATCGACCGTATAGACCGCCGCCGGCGCCGGCGGGCAGACAAGCGCCGCCACGAGCACCACGGCCACCGCGAGCGCGGCCGCTCGGCCCCAGCCTGCTGCTCCGAGCGGGTAGGAACTCATGCCGAACGATGTAGAGAACGCCGGCCCCGCGCGCAACGCGATCCGGCCGCCCGCAGCCCACCCCTGTGCCGGGCGCCCAGCGAAGGGACCGCCAACTGTGTGCTCGGCACCGGCGGGCGCAGGCGCTGCGTCGCGCGGTCAGCTGCCGCAGCGGGTCAGCGGGTCGGGAACGCCGGTGCGCCCGTAGCCTTCCAAGAAGGATTCGAGCCGCTCCCTCCCCGACGCATGCGACGGGTCGGGGGGCCGAGCGGCGATGTCGTCGCGGATGTGGCGCAGGGTCCGGGGCGAGAAGAGCCGCCGGTCGCGCGCCCAGCGGATGTAGGCGCCGGCGAGGCAGTCCGCCTGCAGCTCGTAGGCCGGCTCGTCGATGAGCGCCCTGCCGCTGTCGCGCTGTGCGTTATGGCCGAACTCGTGCGCGAGCACCCAGAGCCAGGCGGCGAAGGCCCGCGCGGGATCGCCGCGCAGGCCGGCCCAGACGTCGATCACGGGACGCCGCCTGTATTTCCGGTCAACCGAGGTGTGTGAGCCGTCGACGAACGGTGCGCCCTTCCAGAGAAACCCGGGAGTGATCCTCACGATCGGACGCTCGTGGCGGCCGCCGAGCACGCCGCGCCAGAAGCGGTTGAGGGCCCGCTCGTGCATGCGTAGCCTCTGCTGGAGCCGGGCGCGCACCGGGTCGAGCGGCCTTGGGCGGGGACAGCAGGCGCCACGCCGCGGCGGGCGAGTTGCCCGCCGGACCGGGTGCGGCCGAACGCCCTCGCCGCGCGGGCATGCCCCTCGAGCGTCGAGCGCTAACACCGCCCTCACCTGGCAGACGCTGCGCGCGGCGAGCGCATCCGGCAGGAAGGCGCGCACGCCGAGCAGCACCGCCCCGGCCAGCACGATCAGCGCCATCGCCGCGACCAAGCCGGCGGCGCCGGCCTCATCCCCACACCGCTTCATCGCCCGGCCAGGCTAGGGGCGCCCGCCGGCCAGGCGCGAGAGGCCAACGGCCCAATGTCGGCGTCACGGGCGACCCCAAGGCGTCCCCGTGCCTGGGCGGCGGCGCTGCGAGCACTGCGCACGCCTGCTTGCTGGCTGAGCTCGATCTGTGCGGGCCGCACAGGCCCGAGGGCGCAGCTCGTCACCGCGCCCACTGTTCGGGTTCGGGGTAGCGGCCCGCTCCTACGATGCGGCAGAGAAGGGAGGGCTCACTTGGCCAAGTTCGCTGGACCGCGCGACCGAGCCCGCGCGCCGAGAGTCGCGACGATCTCCCGCCGGCTCCTCGGCGCGGCCGCCGTGGCGGTGGCGCTGGCCGCGCAGCCCGCGGCCGCGGCGACGCTCAAGGCCGACTACCGCTTCGCCGACACGGTCGGCTCGTCGTGCTGCGGGGCGCCCACGCTCGCGGTCGTCGGCTCGGGCACCGGCGGGTTCGCGACCGACACGGTGTTCGGCGCGCAACGGCGCGTGTTCGCCTTCCCCGCCGGCGTCGGGCTGCAGCTCACGTCCCCCGGGGTGGTCCCGCCGGACTCCTACACGATCGCGGTCCTGTTCGGGTTCGACACCGTCAAGGGCCCCGAGATCATCAACCCGTACGAGCGCATCGTCGACTTCAAGAACCAGACGAGCGATTTCGGCCTCTACGTGGCGCGCGCGCAGCTGAGCTTCTACAACGCGGCGGCCGGCGCCTCCGACCCGGCGCCGTTCCGGCCGAACGCCTACGCGCAAGCGATCCTCACGCGCGACTCGGCCACCAAGGAGGTGGTCGGCTACGTGAACGGGGTCGAGCAGTTCCGCGTCACCGACTCGACCGACATCGGCGTGGTCAGCCCGGACAACGTGGTCCGCTTCTTCAAGGACGACGTGGTGCCGCCCTTCCCGGGAGAGGAGTCCGGTGGTGCGGTCGCAAGGATCAGGCTGTGGGACGGCCCGCTGAGCGCCGCCGAGGTGGCCGCGATCGACGCGCCGCCGCCCATGCCCGCTCCTGCGCCGCCGCCGCCCCAACCGGCGCCGCCGGCGGCGCGCCTGACCGCGCGCGTGGTCGACGGGCGCGGAAGGCGGATCGATCGGTCCGGCGCGCGCGGCGTCGCGTATGGCAGCCGCGCGCGCCTCACCGGGACGCTCACGACTCAGGCGGGTTCGCCGATCGCGGGCGCGACCCTGACGGTCTTGCAGCGCGTGCGCGCACGCGGCCGCGGTCTCCGGCAGGTCGGCGTGGCACCGACCGCGGCTGACGGCGCCTACTCGACGCCCCTGCGCCGCGGACCCTCACGCGACCTGCTCGTCAGCTACCGGCAGGCGGGCGGCTCCGCCAGCGCGCGCGCCGTCCTGCGCGTGCGAGCGCCGGTAAGGCTGTCCGTGTCGCGCCGGGCGCTGACCGAGGGCGGTTCGCTGCGGCTCAGCGGCCGCCTCACCGGCGGCCCGCTGCCGCGCGCCGGCAAGCTCGTGGAGCTCCAGGTGCGGGAGCGAGGCAGGTGGCGGACCTTCGCCACCGTGCGCGCTCGCCCCCGCAGGGGGCGCTTCAGCTACCGCTACCGCTTCCCCGAGCTCGGTAGGACCCGCACGCACCGCTTCCGCGCCCGCGCTCCCGGTGACGACGCGTACCCGTACGTCACGGGCGCCAGCCGGGCGATCAGCGTCACCGTCCGGCGGGCGCGCTGACATGGTGCGGACCGGACGCCTGCTCCTCGCCGGCCTCGCCGGGGCGATCCTCGCGGCGGCCCTTCCACCGGCGGCGAGCGCGGGCACGTACACGGTCCACTCCTGCCGGTTCGCGAACGGCGCGCCTGCCGCGACCGGCGGCTGGGCCGCGGCGACGGTGCCCGCCCCACTCCCCGGCGCGGGCACCGAGGCGAGCTGCCCCACCGGCGGCAGCCTGAGGGCCTGGGTCGGCCGTCTCGACGCGACGCCCGCGGGCGGGTGGGCCCAGTGGGCCTTCTCAGCGCCGCCCGACACGCGGATCGCCGCCTACGTGCTCGACCGCGGCGCCGCGGCCGTCGAGCCTGGCCTGTCGTACGGCTACGAGCTGTGGGAGCTGGCGTCCGGCGCGGCGGACGCGCTCGTCGAGCGCTGCTCGCTACACCTCGAGCCCGGCCCCGACTGCAGCCTCATGCCGGCGAGCATCCGGCGAACCGCGCGTCCGCGTGCGCGCGAGTTGCAGCTGCGCGCCGTGTGCTTCCCGACGAGCGAGGGCTGCGGCACGTTCTCCGAGGCGACGGCCGCGGAGTTCCAGCTCCGCCGCGCCGAGCTGACGCTCGTGGACGACTCGCTCCCGCGGCTGCGGAGCCTGGGCGGACCGCTGATCGAGGCGCCGGGCCCGCATGCCGGTGTCGACGACCTGCGCCTGTCCGCTGCGGACCGCGGCGGCGGCATCGCCGCGGCCGTCGTCGAGCTCGACGGCGCGGCCGTCCAGACGTTCGGGACGGGCTGCGCGGAGCCGTTCACGGATCCCGTCCCGTGCCCGCTCGGGATCGATCGATCCCTCGCCATCGATCTCTCGCGCGTGTCTCAGGGAACGCACACCCTGCGCGTGCTGGTGCGCGACGCCGCCGGCGGCACGGCCGCGTCGGCGCCGGTCATGGTCGCCGTGGACAACAGGCCACGGGTGCCCAACGGCACGCCGGCGTCCGACCGCGCGCGCCTGACCGCCTGCCTTCAGCAGAGGCGCCCATGCACAAGGCGCCGTCCGCGCAGCCGCGGCCGGCTGGTGATGGCCGCCGGCGGCTCCCGAGCGCGCCTGCTCGGCACGCTTCGCACGCCGAGCGGCGCCCCGATCGCCGGGGCGCGGCTCGAGATCCTCGCCCGCCCGCGCATGACCGGGGCGCGCTGGAGGACGACCGCCACTGTCGTCACCAGTCGGAGGGGCAGGTACTCATGGCGCGTCCCGAAGGGCCCGTCGCGCGACCTCGCCGTCACCTACCGCGCTTCCTCCGTCGCCGCGACCATCGCCGCGCGCGCGGAGGCGCACCTGCTCGTGCGCGCCGCGGTGGTCTTCGCGGTCGTCCCGTCGGTGGTGCGCGAGGGCGCGACCGTCACGCTCCGAGGCACCCTGCCGGGCAGGCCCAGGCCGCGGTCGGGCAAGCTCGTGGCCCTCCAAGCGGCCGAGGGCCGGCGCTGGCGCACGTTCGCCACGACCCGCGCCGGACGCAGGAGCGGCCGCTTCTCCTACACGCACCGCTTCCCGGTGGTCGGCGTCAGCCGCACCCACCGGCTGCGCGCCAGCGTGCCGCGCGAGGGCTCGTACCCCTACGTCTCCGGCCACAGCCGGCCTGTCACTGTCAGGGTCCGCGGCGCTTGAGGAGGCGGCGCCGAGCCGGCGCCGGACCCGGGACCGTAGCTCGTCGAAGTTGAGGCCGCCGACCCTCCCGGCGCGGCGATGCGGCACGTACGGTTGGGCTGGCGTGGAGCCTGAACGCAACAGATCGCCGGGGCGCCGGCTGCGTTCGCGGCTGTCCGAGGACGACGGATTCGGGCTGATCGACGCCCTCCTCGTGGCCCTCCTCGCGCTCGCCATCATGGCCGCGGTGGCGGGCCCGCTGTCGAACGCCGTCACGGCGGGGTCGGTGAACGCCGTCAAGCGCGCCCTCTCAGGCGACGACGGCACGGCGGGCGGCACAGCGACACGCTCGCCGATCCACAACGCCAACTGGATGAGGTGGCTGCTGCAGCGGATCAGGCCGTCCCGAGTCCCGCAGAAGGGGCCCGGAACCGCACCGCGGGGCCCGGGCGCCGAAAGACGACCGCCCGGGTCCCGGGATCCGGAGATCGACCGCCAGCTGCCGGAGGCGCGGCGGCGGCTGGAGGAGCTCCTTCGAGACGTAACCGTCAGAAGGTTCCAAGCGCGACAGCGCGGGGACCACGCCCTGGAGGCCGAGCTGGAGCAGCAGGAGCGCAACCTTCGCTACCTGCTGGGACGAGAGTGAGCCGGCCGCCACCCACGCGCGCCTGTCGCGAGTGCGCTTCCGGGGAGGCGGCGCGCGGCAGCGCGACTCGCACCGTCGCTGTGCGCGCTGCACAGACCTCACGTGGCGGCTCGTTCGCGTGCCCGCTGTTGGCCGCCGGCCGCGGACGGACTCCTACGATCGTGCCGAGCAGGGAGGAGACCCTTGACCCAGACTGCCAGACAGCGTGAGGCCCTCGCGCGCCTGGTGGCGCGGCTCGACCTCGACGAACTGGCGCGCAGCATCGTCGCGCTGTGCCGCGAGCAGATCCCGAGCTTCCAGCGCATCACCGACGAGGACACCCTCGCCCACATCCTCGCCACCGCCCGTCTGAACGTCGAGCTGATGGTCCGCTGGCTGGTCGAGGGCCGTCCGCCGAGCGAGGGCGACATAGCGGTCGTCCAGGAGTCCGCTCGCGCCCGCGCGCGAGAGGGGGTGCCGCTCGAGGACCTGCTGACCGCCTACCGCCTCGGCGGCCGGCGCGGCTGGCAGGCGCTGCTCCAGATCGCCGACCAAGAGGAGCGCGAGGCGATGTTCGTGGTCACCGACGCCCTCTTCCGGTACCTCGACGCGGTCTCCTCACGCGTCATCCGGCCATACGTGGAGCAGCGGGAGCTGGTGGTGTCCGAGACCGAGCGCGGCGCGCGCCGGCTGCTGGCCGGGCTCTGCGAGGGCGACCCCTTGAACCCCGAGGACCAGGAGTTCGCGGAGCGGCTCGGCTTCCCGATCAGGAACGCCTACCTGCCCTTCGCGGCCGTCCTCCCGAGCCATCCGGCCATCCGCCACGCGGAGCTCGCCACACTGCTGCGGCGCAGGAGCCTGCTCGCGATCACCGAGGGCAGCCGTGTCACCGGCCTCGCGACGCGCGCGCTGCGGTTGGAGGAGGCGGGCGGCGCGAACGGGCTGCTCGTGGCTCAGGGGCCACCGACGCCGCGCTGCGAGCTGCGGGACGTCATCGACGAGCTACGCTCCCGGACAGACGTGGCGCGCCGCGCGGGCCGGACGGGCATAGTGGGGCCGGAGGAGTTCCTGCCGGAGCTGCTGCTCCACGGCTCCCGGCGCGTCGCCGACCGCATCGAGCAGCGCGTGTTCAAGGCGCTCGAAGAGCCCGAGCAAGGTGAGCTCGCCGCGACCTTGCGGGCGTATGCGGCCAACGACTTCGACCGCCAGCGCACGGCGAGGGCCCTACCCGTCCATCGCAACACGCTGACGTGCCGCCTCCAGCGCATCGAACAGCTGAGCGGACTGGATCTCGCAGCCGGCGAGGACCGCACGCTGATATGGCTCGCGACCGCCAACCGGGACTTCCGCGAGCAACGCGCGGCCGGCGGGCGTGCACCCGCCGGGTAGCCCGTCAGGTCGATGCGCTCTCCGGGCGCCGCGCCCGCTCGATCGCCGCCGCCACGCCGCTCCGTGACGTCGCGCCCAGCTTCGCCAGGATCGACGAGAGATGATCCTCCACCGTCCGCACGGTCACCGACAACTCACCGGCGATCTCCCGGTTGGTGAGGCCACGGGCCACCAGGCCGGCGACCTCCTGCTCGCGCGGAGTGAGGCTGCCCGCCCTGCCGTCGAGTCGCGCGGGCCCGTCAGCGGACACGAACCGTCGCCGAGGATCGAGGCCGAGCGCCTGCAGCACCGCGTTGGCGCGCTTCAGCTCTTCCACACCCGCCGAGCTCCGCGCGGCCCGCGCGCGCGCGCGGAGCACATCGGCCCGGGCGGCGTCGACCGCCTGTCCGGCTGCGCGCAGCCGCGCGGCCGCCGCGGCCGCCACGTCGGCCGCCTCGTCGTACCGCCGCCGCGCCATGAGCAGCTCCGCCCGCGCACGCGCCGCGAGGCCGACCCGTCCCTCCAGCCCGAGCCGCCGCGACACCGTCTCCGCGCACTCGATCCAGCGCTCCGCTCCGGACGGACGGCCGGCGGCGAGGTCCGCCGTCGCGAGCACGCAGAACCAGTGAACGCGAGAGGGAACGCCGACGCCGGTGAGCTTTTCCCCTCCCGCGTGCTCGAGCAGCGCCGCGCGCCCCGCGTCCACTTCGCCGCTGCCGATCATCGCCTCCGCGCGCACGCAGCCCGCGACGCGGGCGAACGCCGCGCCGTCGCCGCGGCGGGCGGCCACCTCGACGGCGCGCTCGCCGAGCTCGAGGGCCACTTCCGGCCGCTGCCGGCGAAGCGCGACGCGTGCGCGAGCGACCAGCGCCCACAGGCGGGGCGCCTCATCGGGAGCGCCAAGCGACGCCGTGCCGGCCGCCTCGGCGTGCTCTGCGGCCTCGTCGAGCCGGCCCTGCAGCCCCCGGACCGTCGCAAGCCCGGCCAGTATCGCGACCAGTGGAACTCGCCCGCGCGTCGCCTCGGCGGCGGCGAGCGCGCGCTCGAGCCAGTCGGCCGCGGCGCCGTAGCGCTCGAGCCCGCGAAAGGCGTACCCGAGGTAGGCCAGCGCCCACGGCCGCTCATCCAGCCCGCCCGGCGGGGCCTGCTCCGCGAGCGCCTCCGCCTCGCTGACCCGAGCGCGCGCGCGGGCCATCCGCCCGCGTCCGTACTCCGCCAGCGCCCAGAGCGCCGCGGCCTCAACCGCAACGACCGAGCATCCCTCCGACCGGGCCTCGGCAAGCCCCTCCGAGGCCAGCACGGCGGCCTGCTCCCACGCGCCCGCATGCCATCGCTCCGCGGCGAGGATCGTCGCCACGATCGCCGCCGGGCGGTCGCCGCGGGCGGCTGCGATCACGGCACGCGCACCCGCTACGCCCGCAGGTGAGGCGGCGAGCGCACGGCCGAGCGCCACGCCGGCGGCCGCCGGTCGTCCCGCCGTCATCAGCGCCACCGCCGCCGGAGCGAGCAGCTCACGCCGGCGATCGTCGTCCGCCGACTCCGGCACCAGCTCGAGCGCGCGCAGGAGCCACCGGGCCGCCCTGCCTGGATGGTGGGCGACCGCCTCGCGGCCCGCCTTCGCGAGCAACTCCGCCGATTCGGTGTCCCCCGGCGATGCCCAGTGCTCCAGGTGGACCGCTGCCTCCACGGGCGGCGCCCCCCACCTGATCAACTCGCGTGCGGCGCGGCCGTGGGCATCGCTGCACCAGGCCGGACCGGCGAGCTCAACCACCGCCCCGCGCACCACCGGGGCGCGGAAGGCATGACGCGATCGCTCGACCGCGCGCATGAGCCCCAGGGCGGTCGCCTCGGCGCGGGCGGCGCGCGCGGCCGCGTCGGTCAGGCCGGAGGCCGCGCGAGCCGGCACGAACCCGAACGGGTCGCCGGCGACCGCGGCGCCCTTGAGGAACGCGCGCCCCTCATCGGACAGCTGCGCCAGCTCGTCGGCCACGGACTGCAAGATCGCGGGTGGGCAGCCGACCCCACTGGCGGCGTCCTCCGCCGCGGTCCCGGCGCGGGCCAGCTCGAGCAGGTAGAGCGGGTTTCCGGCTGCCGCGCGAACCAGGCGCTCGCGTTCACCCGCTGCGAGGTCGACGTCCACGAGCTCGGCGAGCTCGCCTGTCCCGAACGGCGCGAGGCCGAGCTCGGTGAGCCGCCATGCGGCATCGGCCGTCCACATCGCCGCCGTGAGGGGCCAGGGCGCACCGGCCCGGGGATACGCGAGCACCAGCAGCAGCCGCCCCCGCGGCGGGTCGCGCAAGATCCGCCCGACGAGCGCGAACGAGGCGAGGTCCGCGCAGTGGAAGTCGTCGAGCGTGAGCATCAGCCCGCCGTCGCTCGCGGCCAGGGCGTCGATCGACCGCCGCAGCTCCCCGGAGGCGTCCGCCTCCTCGTCCCAGCGGTCGGCGAGATGCGGATTCAGCGCGTCCGCCACCACCCCCAGCTGCTCGTCCGGGGCGAAGCGCAGTGCCCGCCCGTAGAGGGCGAGGACTCCGCGCCTCGTGGCGCGGCGCGCAAACTCGCGTGCGAGGCGAGTCTTGCCCATGCCGGGGTCGCCGGTGATCGTGAAGGCCGTCCCACCCGAGCAAGCCAGGGCGTCCTCGAGCCGAGCGATCTCGATTGCGCGACCCACGAACGGGGCATCGCCGGCGTCCTCGTGGCCGTCGCCGTTAGGGTCGGCGCTGCGGAGCACGCTCATGCCGACAACGGCGACCGGGCCGTTTCGTCCGCGCCCTCGCGCTCGACGAGGGCGGCGAGCGCACTGCGCGAGCGCAGCCCCAGCCTGCGGTAGATGCGCGACAGGTGAGCTTCGACCGTCTTGCGACTCAGATACAGCTCGGCCGCGATCGCCTTGTTGGACAGACCGCGCGCCACCAACAGGGCCACCTCGCGCTCACGCTCCGACAGCGCCGCCAGCCGCGGCCGACCCGGCGGCTCACGTCCCAGGGCACGCAACTCCGCATGGGCCTCCGCCCGCAAGCCGGCAGCCCCACAAGCCTCGAAACACTCCCACGCCGCCCCCAACAGCTCCGCCGCCTCATCGTCCCCTGCCACCCGTCGGGCCCGACCTGCCAGCCAGAGCGCGCGCCCCTCATCCAGGGCCTGTCCCGCCAGGCGGAACAGCGGGCGCCCCTCCGAAGCCAGCCCTGCCGCCGCCTCCGCCTCCCCGCGCGCCAGCGCCAGCACGCCTCGCGCCAGCAGGGACTCGCCTACCCGCGGCGCCACCGGCAGCACGTCCAAGCACTCCCCCGCCCGCTCCAACGTCAGCTCCGCATCCGCCAACCGTCCGCACTCGACCTCAGCCAATGCCAGCCGAGACAACCAGAGGCCGCGCATGGCGAGCGGCGCCTGTGCCAGCTGCGGCCCGCCGAGCCGCTCCAGCATCAGCGTGCGCGCAGCCTCGGCTTCGCCGGCGCCGAGCAGCACCATCGCCAAGCCGCCGTGGGCGTACCACCCGTACGGCGACCCCGGCTCGCCGGACGCCGCGGACGCGGCCAGCGCGCGCTCGCGGGCGATCTCGAGGTCGCCGGCGGCGAGCGACACCTGCGAGCCTGCGGCGAGCGCGCCGGTCCTCAGCATCTCGTTACCCACTTGCTCCGCCGCCTCGATCCCGGCGACGACGTGACCTTCGGCGTCGGCGAGCCGGCCCTGCCACAGGTCGGCGAGCGCCTGATTCGTCAGGTGGGCGGCAAAGACGTGGTTGTTCCCGATCATCCGGGCCACGCCCAGCCCGCGCTCCGCCGCGTAGGCCGCGTCGTCGTAACGGCCGAGGTAGAAGCAGGCCTGGAGGAGGAGGACCGTCGTCGCGAGTGCGAGGGCCAACTCGGTATCGCTCAACCCCCTGAGCGTGGTCATGGCCCGGTCGACCATGCCCTCGCAGCGCTCGAGCGGGCCGCGGTTCGTCTCCGCGAGAGTCAGCGCGGCCGCGGCTTCGAGCGCGAGCACCCTGTTGCCGAGGGCATCGGCGAGCTCGAGGGCTTCCGTCGCCGTCTCCGCCATCGCGTCCCATTCGGTCCGCAGCCAGTGGTCGATCGCCACCTGGACCAGCAGAGCGCATCGGGCCGCCGTGCCCGCCGGAGCGTCGGGGAGCGCCTGATCGAGGGCGCGACGTGCCGAGTCGACGTCGCCCAGCGTGTGGTGGGAACGCGCCAGGTACCCGGCGACCCGCACGCGGAGCTCGCCGAGCTCCCGCGGCAGCGTGTCGAGCACACCGGACAGCGCATCGATGGCCTCGGCCACGCGCCCGGAGTCCCCGAGTGTCTGGGCCCGCGCGAGCAGCAACCCGGCGCGCTGGCCCGCGTCGGCCTCCGCGGGGAGCAGTTCCAGCGCGGCGCCGAACCAGCGCGCCGCGACTGCCGGCATCCGCGGCGCCACCTCGCGCGCGGCCTGCTCCAGCACCGCGGGGGCGGCCTCGTCCCCACACTGGGCCGACATCGCCACATGACGCGCCCGCCGCACCACCGGTACGCCGCGTCCCTCCAGGGCGGAAGCCGCACGTCTGTGGGCCGCGAACCGATCCGGTTCGGGAAGCGAGGCATCGACCGCGGTGCGCACGATCGGATGCCGGAACGCATACTGGCGCGGCAATCCGGCCGGGGCGAGGAGGCCCTGCGCCACGAGCGCCTCGAGGGCCCCCCGGGCGCCAGCCGGCTCGAGCTCGGCAACCTCCGCCGCCAGGTCCGCGTCCACCGGATCGCCGAGCACCGCCGCCGCCTCGATCAGCGCGCGCGCCTCGCGAGGAAGCGCCTCGATCTCGCCCCTGAGGGCCGCCCTCACGGAGGACGGCACCGGCGTGACGGCGTCGCCCCCCGCGCCGGCGGACAGTACGTCCTCGCGGCCCGCCCGCGCGGCGCGGGCGAGCTCGGACAGGTAGAACGGATTGCCGCCCGCCTCGCGATAGAGGGAGGCACGGGTCGAGGCGTTGACGTCCTCACCCAGCAACTCGGCCGCCTCCGCCTCGCGCAACGGTCCCAACCGCACCTCACACCCAGCGCCGTCCCGCAGCGCCTGCGCCACCGACGCCGAGAGCAGCCTCGGCGCCTGCCTCGGCCGAAAGGAGACCACGAGCAGCACCGCCGCCCGCGGCGGCCGGAGCAGTAGATGCGCCAGCAGCTCGAGCGACGCCTCATCCGCCCACTGCGCGTCATCGATCGCCAACACCAGCGGCCGCTCGACCGCCGACAGCTCCAGCCACCGCAGTACGGCGCGATAGCCGCGCCAGCGCTCCGCGTGCAGCAACCCCGGACCGGGTCCGTCGGCAACCTCCGGTAGCACCCGCGAAAGGTCCGCCGCAAGCTCGGTCCCGAGCCCGTCGGCAGGGGCCCCCGACCGAACCAGCTCGTCGCCGAAGGCGGTCAGGAACGGGGCGAGCGGGGAATCGCCCTCGAACTCGGTCGCCCGCCCCTCGAGGACCAGATGCCCGCGCGCGCGGCTGCGCAGCAGCAGCTCCCCGAGGAACGCGGTCTTTCCGATCCCGGGATCGCCGATGATCGCCAGCGAGCACGACTCGCCCTCGGACACACGTCCGAGTACCGCCTCACCTACCCCGACCGCTCCCTCACGTCCGACGAGCAACTCCGCCCCTACTGCAGGGAAAAGAGACACACCCTCGAGCGGCGACCATTATGCCAGCCGCCCTCTGCCGGCTTTTGTGCACCGTGCACAACGCACGCCCAGGCCACAGCCGACTGGACCGCCCGCACAGGAGTGGGGTGGCCGAAGCTCGTCCAGCCGTTCGCCCCTTGCGCGGCGGGTCACGGTCCGGTCAGCCGCCGATCTGACGCGCGGGTCGCCTCAGTCGATGCCGTTGAAAATGATGCCGGCCAACGCGGGGTCGACGACGCCGGCGAGCGCGGCGACGGCGGCGGCCGCGACGAGCAGCAGCGCCAGCGCGGCGAGCGGATCAAGCCGAATGCGATCCGGCCTAACGGACCGCCACCGCGCGGCTGCCTCGAGGCCCTCCGTATTGGACGGGCCCGGCATCAGTACCGGGTACTGATGACGAGCGAGCGTGGCGCTCCGATGATCAGTGAGTGCGCCTGTCGGTCTCGACGGCGGTGCTCGCGGCTACGCTGAGCGCCCTCGCGGCGGCGGCGATCCCGTCGCCCGCCCGCGCGGCGGACGTGGAGATCCTCACGCCCCGTGCCGACGCCCTTGTCACCTCCGGCAAGGTGACCGTCAGGGTGCGCACGTCGGCGAGGATGGGGGCGCCGCGGACCTACGTTCGCGGGAGGGGCTTCCGCGAGATCAGCGGCCGTTTCGGCCGCGCCCGCCATGGGGTGCGGTCGGCGACGCTCCGATTCGGCCGCGAGTTGGTCGCCGGCCAGAATCACTTGTTCGTGCAGGCCCGGCGGCGGGCGGGCGGCCGGGTGGTCACCAAGGTCGTGCGCTTCACCGTTGGCCGCCCGGCGCGCGGGTTCCTGCGGGTGACGGTCTCGCGTGGCAGCGGCCGCCGCGGGCCGCTCAGCGTGCGCGCGCGGGCTCCGCGCGCCGACACGTTGCGGGTCACGCTCAACGGCCGCCCGGTGGCGCGTGAGTTCAAGCGCGACCGCCGCGGCGCGTGGCGAGCCACGCTCGCGGCGGACAACGGGCTGCGGTTCGGCCCTAACCGGCTGACCGTCACGGCGTTCAATGACGGCGGGCGCTACCGGCGGATCCGCCACATGTTCCGCATCCGCCGCACCGGCCCGCTCATCAGCGCGGGGCGCCCGCGGACGGTGCGCAGGGACAACGTGCTCCGGCTCGACGGCCGCGCGACCCGCGCCGCCCATCGCGGAGACCGTGTGCGCCTGCGGTGGCGGATCGTCAAGCGGCCAAGGGGATCGAAGGCGAAGCTGAGGTGGGCGGGCCGCCCGCGACCGCGCCTGCGTCCGGACGTCAGCGGGCGGTACGCGGTGCGCGTGAGCGCGACCGAGTTGCGGGGTCGCGCCGGCGCAGCCAAGGCGTCGTCTTCCGACACGGTGAGCGTCACCGCGCAGCCCAACTTCCCGCCCAGCGGCATCCCGATCAGCACGCTCGTCGGGGACACGACTCCAGGTGTCGCGGTCGCTGGGCAGCTCTACCCGCTCGGCACCGGGTGGCTCCAGATGCTGGTGCTCGACCGCGCGGCACCCGACTCGCCCCCGCTCGCCAACAACGCCTACCAGCCCTCCGACGGGGGGATGGCGCAGCTGGCGTCCGACGTGAACAACCTCTCCGATGATGAGCTTGCGGTGCTGAGCGCCAGCGGGCAACCGGTCGATCTCAGCTCGAAGGCATCGAATTCGCTCGTGAGCGCTGTCCGGAACCTGGGTGGCGTGCTGCTGCCCGGCACCGGCAGCCCCGCCGATCTCGAGACCGGCCAGTGGTCGCTGATCGGGGTCCAGGGTCTGCCGCAGGGGCAGGCGCAGCAGCTCATCGGCCTCCGGAGCGACCCGAACGCGCCGGTGGGCAGCATGACCGGCTTCCTCCAGCAGGACGTGAAGCAGAACTACGTGTTCACCTGGCCGCCGTCGTACGTGCCGTTCGACACCCAGGCGCCCGGCTCGACGGCGACCCAGAACGTGATCAGCGTCGGCGCGCAGCAGTACCCGTCCGACCAGATCGCGAGCAACCAGACCGGCTTCCACGTCGTGTGGCTCGACGCCGGCACGCTCGCGCTGAGGGACCAGATCACCGTGACGGCCCCGGCCTGCGGCCTCGGGGAGTTCTGCCTGGACGCCCTCGCCGGCTGGCTCCAGCCGATCGTGGACTCCCAGGACCCCGCCCTGTTGATGGTGGGATCGATCGGCAATCCGGCCATGACGCCGAGTCCGAGTGTGGACGCGCGGACGGTGGCGACGGTCACCCAGCTGCTGGCCAGCATGGGCGCCCAGCAGTTCGTCCTGCTCGGGCTGGACGGCACCGGCGGCTACTCCTTCGTCGGCAACCAGGGCTTCCTGCAGCTGCGCGGCCCGAACTCGGGAACCGAGCTCGGTCAGACGGTCGCGGGCGCGCCGTCCGCGCGGCTGACCGGGCTCCTCGAGCGCACCGACCAGGGCAGCTGGGCGGCCGGGCCCAACGGCTCCCCCGGGCCGGGCGTGGACCCGGCGCTGTTCCAGCCCTCGCTGCGTAAGGTGCTCGCGCAGCCGGGACGGGCGTTCCCGCCGTTCGACCTCCCGGGCGGGAGGCAGGCGGAGCAGTGGATCTTCGAGCACCTGTTCCCGGGCCAGGTGATGGATCCGACCTACGGGATCCGGGCGAAGTACTGGAGCGACAGCTCGATCACGTGGAGCGACGAGGCCAACGACATCGACAACCCGACGGTGGTGCCCGCGGACTGCCCGACCGCGGCCTGCGCCGCCGCCCTCCCGACGGTCAGGGACATCCTCGCCGCCGAGTTCAGCGACGTCGACATGGTGCAGCAGTACTTCACGGAGCAGCTCAGCGGGATCCTCGACACGGCCTTCGGAGAGGACTCGCTCGCGTTCACGACGATCTCCACCGACATCCTTCACCTCTACAACCCGTCGGGAAAGCCCAACGGTCCCGACATCGGGGCGATGCTCGGCGATGCGCTCACGATCGCGTCGGGTGCCTCCGCGCTCGTACCGGGCGGCGAGATTCCCTCGGCGGGCCTGGGGATGGCCGCCGGCATGGAGGGTCTCATCGACGCGTTCGCGACCGACGGCGGTGGCGCGTCGGAGCTCGACCCGACCGCGTTCGAGGTGGACGTCGGCCACTGGGGGCAGCAGCTCATCGACTCCTGGAACGCCGGAAAGGCGAGCCTCGACAACATCTCCGACCTGATCGTCAGCGACCGCGGCCGGTTGACCGCGGCCGTCGACGCCATCGGCACGACGTCGGGGCCGGATTCCTGGAACCTGGGCAACGGCGCGCAGCTCACGACGACGCTCAACCGCAGCGCCACGCAGTACATCTGGCAGACGATGCTGCCGGTGCCCGTGCAGGTGGTGGACTGGTACTGCTACGACAACTACGGCCAGTTCATCAACCCTGATGGGGTCTCGACGACCGCCCAGTTCCACCCGAAGTGGGTCACGGGGTCTGCCCCCGGCTTCGGCATCGGCACGCCCTACCTGTTTCCCGTCGGACCCAGCCTCAGAGTCCCGGACGACGGGACCCTGAAGGCCCTGTTCGACAGGCCGACGGCGTCCCAGCCCGACAACCTCGGCATCCCGAAGGAGTACTTCTGGGCGGGCGCGTGGATGGACGGTAGCAAGCCGGTCACGCCCGGGTTCGTCTATCGGCAGCCCCAGGAGGACATCTGGGAGCACTTCGCGTATGGGGTGAACCCGCCGCGGGGATGCCTGTCGTCCGGCTGAGAGGCCGGCGCTACATCGCCTAACTTGAGCGGAGCGCCAGCCCCCAACAGCCATCACCCGAAGACCAAGCCCCCTCACGGGGCAACCTCCATATCAGTAGGCTGGGCCGGGCGATGCTGTTCATGCTCCTCGATACGCCGGATCCCCGGTACGGCGGTTTCGACCCCGACGCTCAGCGCGAGCGGCGCTGGGAGCCGATCAGCCGGCGTCAGTTCGTGCCCGCCGCGGGATCGATCAGCTGCTTCGCGGTCGCGCCGGTCGTCGGCGGCCCGCTCACCAGCTGGGTACTGACGGCCTGCGGCGTCGCGCTCGGCGCGCAGTTCGTGCGGGTCTCCCTGCGAGAGGACCCGCCGCGCCGCAATCGCCCGCCTTCCGGCGGCGGCGACGACGGCGAGTAACGGTTCCGCACGCCCGCGACCGCGCCTCCGCCACCGGCGGCGGACGACCATGCGCAGGCGCCGCTGCTTCCTGAGGGGAGCGCTACCGTCGAGGAATCGTGGCCCTCATGGTCCGCGCTCGAGCCGAAACGCCCGTAGGTCTGCGACGAAGGAGGAGACGATCGCCAAGCGCGTCCTTCAACCACCCAATCTCACTTTTCTTCCCAAGCCTGAATATCCATACTCGCCCGGGACCACGGCCGGGGGATTGGTGTACACGTCCGTGAGGGAGGCGCGACGCTCGACGAGGTGTTGAAGTGCAACGTGTACCTCGCCGATATCCGGTACTTCCAGGCGATGAACGACGTGTTCTCCACGTTCTTCCCCACCCACCCGCCGGCACGCACCACTGTCCAAGCGCCGCTCGCAGAGCCCGAGATGCTGGTTGAAATCGAGGCTATCGCCTGGATCGGTGAGTGAGGACGATCACGGCACCTCGCGCGAGCCGCCTCCGGCGCGCGGGGTCCCGCCGGGCTCACTCCACCGATAGACAGACGGCCGTTGCGTCGTCTGTGAGCTCTCCCTCGCCGGCGGCCAGGACGGCCCTGTGCACCTCGCGGACGGTGTCGGCGGCGGTCTGGCGCGATGATGCACGCCGCCCCCAGGATCCAGCGGCTACCGTCCCGGACGCCTGCTGGGAGTCGCGTCAGCCGCCCGCTCGGCTGCCGACCGGATCCAGGGCCGCCTCGAAGGCCGTCTGAGCGACCAGGGCAATGGCCAGAATTGCCATGAGCGCCAGCGAGTCGAGCCCGTCGCCGACGGCCGCGAGCGCGCCGGCCAGCGCGGCGACCGCGAGCCGTCCGGCGAGCACGCGCGCCGGCAGGCCGGCGGGGGCGGCCGACTGGATCGCGGACAGCGCGAGGAGCGCGGCGGCCAGCGCCACGCCCAGGAGCGGCGCCGCGTGGGCGGCCGGGCCGCCGCGCACGGCCTCCTCGATGGCGACCCAGACGCCGACGCCCACCGCCGCGATCGCGGCCAGCAGGGGCAGGTGGCCATACCCGAAGACGAACGAGCGGCGGCGCTCGCTCGGGCCGCCGGCCAGCGCCCAGTTGAAGACGTCGGCGTCGAAGCGCGCGAAGTAGAGCCGCCACAGGGCCGCGGCCAGGGCGAAGCCGAGCGCGGCCGTCAGCGCCGAGCCGACGGCCCAATCGGCCTGCGCCGTGCCGACCGACACGGCGATGATCGCCTCGCCGAGCACGATCAGGGTGAAGAGGCCGAAGCGCTCCGGCATGTGCGACAGGTGGCGAGGCAGGTCGCCGCGACGGACGTACACGAGCACGCCGGTGATCAGGTCGACGGCGATCGCCAGCGCCCAGACCGCGTAGCGCGCCGCCCCCGGCACGGCCAGCGACGCCACGAAGATCAGGCCGCCAGCCGTGAAGCCGACCAGATGCGGACCCACGAGCGGCCGCAGCCGCGCGTCGGTCCGCTGCGCCCAGGCGTAGAGCGCGACCAGGTCGGCGCGCAGCAGCCCATAGGCGACGACGAAGCCCGCCGTGCGCCCGTCGAAGGCGTGCGGGATCGTTGCCGCCATACCCGCGACGAGCAGCATCGCCCCGACCAGCACGGCGCCGAACGCGCCCTCGTCGTCGTCGAACAGGTCGGCGGCGTAGGCGTACGTCGTCCACGTCCACCACACCGGGACGAAGAGCCCGGCGAAGACCGCTGCCCCGCGCACGGACACGTCAGCGTGCAGCGCGTCGGCGAGCTGGGCGATCGCGACGACGAAGACGAGATCGAAGAAGAGCTCGGTCCAGGTCGCCCGCCGGTCGAGCGGGCCCTCGCCCGCCTCCTGGAGGCGCAGCGCGGTCCGGTGTCGGGTCGCCAGTTGCGGCATCCCTGATGTTGTACCCGGGAGGCCTTCGGGGAGTGGGCCGAGTGACGGTGCAAGGTCGAACGAGGAGGTCGGTATGGATGAGGGCAAGCGGCTGTCCGTCTGCATCGCGGGCGCCACGGGCTGGGCGGGGCGGGCGCTCGTGCAGGGCGTGCTCGACGCTCCCGACCTGGCGCTCCGCTCGGCGGTCGCCCGGTCGGCGGCCGGACAGGACCTCGGCGCGGCCCTCGGAGGCGATCCGCTCGGCGTCCAGGTGCACGAGACCGCGGACGACGCTCTCGACGGCGTCGACGTGCTGATCGACTACACGTCGGTGACGGTGGTCAAGCGGAACGCCCTTGCCGCCATCGACGCCGGCGTGGCCGTCGTGATCGGGACCTCCGGCCTGACGGCTGACGACTACGCGGACATCGACCGCGCGGCGCGCGACCGCTCGATCGGCGTCGTCGCGTCCGGGAACTTCTCGCTCACAGCCGCCATGTGCCAGGCCGGCGCGCTGCTCGCGGCCCGTCACCTGCCGCACTGGGAGGTCATCGACTACGCGAGCGCGACCAAGCCGGACGTGCCGAGCGGGACCGCCCGGGAGCTCGCCGAGCGCCTCGGGGACGTCCGGCCTCCGGAGCTCGGCCATCCCATCGAGGAGCTCCACGGGCCCCAGGAGGCGCGCGGCGCGACGGTCGGCGGCACCCAGGTGCATTCCGTCCGCGTCCCGAGCTTCGTCGTCTCGACCGAGGTCGTGTTCGGCCTGCCGGACGAGCGGCTGACCATCCGCCACGACGCCGGCGGCACGCCGGAGCCCTACGTCGCCGGGACGCTGCTCGCCACCCGCAGGGTGCGCGAGCTCGTGGGCTTGACGCGCGGGCTCGACACGCTGCTCACCGGCGGCGCATAGGGCGTAGGCTCCCGGCCGTGCCCGCCTCCCAGCTCCGCATCGGCCTGCAGATCCCGAGCTTCAACTTCCCCGGTGTCGGCCCCGAGCAGCTGCTCGACACGCTCACCGGGATCGCGCGGACGGCCGAGGGCTCGGGCTTCGACTCGATCTGGGTGATGGACCATCTCAATCAGATCCCGGGCGTCGGCCCGAGGGACCACTGGATGCTCGAGGGCAACACCGCGCTCGCCGCCCTGGCCGGGCGCACGTCCAGCCTGCACCTCGGGCTGATGGTCGGCGGCGTGACCTACCGGAACCCGGCGCTGCTCGCCAAGATCACCACGTCGCTCGACGTCCTCTCCGGCGGGCGCGCCGTGCTCGGCATCGGCGCCGCCTGGTTCGAGGCCGAGCATCGCGCCTTCGGCTACGACTTCCCGCCGATCGCCGAGCGGTTCGAGCGCCTGGAGGACGCGCTACGGATCGCCCGAGCGATGTTCACCGAGGACCAGCCGACGGTGGAGGGCAAGCACCACTCAGTCCACGAGATCCTCAACCGCCCGCGTCCTGTACGGGGCGACATCCCGATCATGATCGGCGGAAGCGGCGAGCGGAAGACGCTGCGGCTGGTGGCCCAGTACGGCGACGCGTCCAACGTGATCGCCGATCTCGAGCGGGTGCGCCACCTGATGGGTGTGATCGAGAGGCACTGCGATGACGTCGGCCGCGACCCCGCCGAGATCACGAAGACCAAGCTCGGCACGCTCATGCTCGCGCGCACGCGCGAGGAGGCTGACGCCATGGTCGCGCCGCTGCGCGAGCGCATACCGGCGGAGCGCATCGCCGCGTTCGTGATCGCCGGCGACGCCGAGGGCGTCGGCGAGGCCGTGGCAGCCCACCTCGACGCCGGACTGGACGGGCTGATCGTGAACATGCCGAACGTGTACGACCTCGACGTCGTGGCCGCCGCCGGCGAGGTGCTCTCGAAGGCGATCGCCGGCTCTTAGGCGAACAGCGCCGCCAGCGCCTCGGCGAACACCTCGGTGTGCCGGTCCACGTCGGCCTCGCTCGTGTCGGGGCAGACGAGCGTCATGTTGTGGAACGGCGTCATCAGCACGCCGCGGTTCAGCAGGAAGAGGTGCAGCACGTCCTCGAGCTCGGCGTCGCCGAGGGCCGCGCTCGCGCCGCCGCTCGTGGGCGGCTTGGGCGCGAACGCCAGCTCCGCCCGGGCGCCGAGCTGCACGATCGACCACGGCACGCCGCTCGCGGCGATCGCCTCGCGGACGCCCGCCACTAGCCGGTCGCAGAGCGAGATCATGCGGGCGAACGCCTCGTCGGTGAGCACCTCGGCGAGGGTCGCGCGCGCGGCGGCCAGGGAGAGCGCGTTGCCGGCGAGCGTCCCGCCTATGCCGCCGACGTCGACGAGGTCGGCGCCCTCGAGCGCGTCGATCCGGGCGGCCACGTCAGCGGTGACGCCGTAGGCGCCGATCGGGATGCCGCCGGCGATCGCCTTGCCGAGCGTCACGACGTCCGGCCGCAGCGCCCACGCCGCCGTGCAGCCGCCGGGCCCGGCGCTCAGCGTGTGGGTCTCGTCGATGATCAGCAGCGTCCCCGTGTCCCGGCACGCCTCCGCGAGGCCGTCCAGGAATCCCGGCTCCGGCAGCACGATGCCGATGTTCGTGAGGGCGGGCTCCGCCAGCACGCAGGCGATCTCGCCGGAGGCGAGCAGCGTCCGGACCGCCTCGAGGTCGTTCCACTCGCACACCTCGGTGGTCGTCGCCGGGTCGACCGCGGGGCCCACGTTCCCCTCGCGCGAACGCGGCCGCGCGCCGACCAGCGTCACGATCGTCTCGTCGACGGTGCCG
>DASXAA010000095.1:0-27907 GCA_036407035.1 Thermoleophilaceae bacterium
GTCGAGAACTCGGCGGCGGGCGCGCTCCGCTCAGGCCGCCATCGCCGCCGGCTCCGCGGCCGGCTCGCCCAAGCTCCTCCACAGATACACCACCGAATACGAGCGCCACGGCCGCCACCTCTCCGCCAGCCGCGCCGCCGCCGCCGGGTCTCCTGTCGCTCCCAGTCGCTCCAGCGCCCGCCGCACCCCCACGTCCGCGGCCAGGAACGCGTCCGGGTCGCCCAGCGCCCGCATCGCCACGTACGAGGCCGTCCACGGGCCCACGCCCTTCACGGCGCGGAGGGCGGCGGCGGCCGAGGCCGCCTCGGCGCCCGCGTCCAGGCGCAAATCGCCCGCGGCCACCAGCCGCGCCAGCGCGCCCAGCGCCTCGCCCCGCGCGCGCGGGAACGGCAGCTCGCGCGGGTCGGCCTCCGCCAGCGCCTTCGCGGTCGGGAACCGGTGCGTCACGCCGCCCACCGGCTCCGCGAGCGGCTCCCCGTACCGCGCGACCAGCCGGCCCAGGACCGTCCGCGCCGCCGGCACCGAGATCTGCTGCCCGACCACCGCTCGCACGGCGATCTCGAAGCCGTCGACCGCGCCCGGCACTCGCAGGCCTGGGTGGCGCGCGACGAGCTCGCCGAGCAGCGGGTCGCCCTCCAGCTGGGCGGCGATCGAGACCGGATCCGCGTCGAGGTCGAACAGGCGCCGGCAGCGGGCCACCGCCGCGGTGATGTCCCGCAGGTCGTCCAGCCGCAGCTCGCACCGGACGCCGCGCGCCTCAGGCGTCATCTCCGCCACGCCGCCGCCGTGCTCGAGCGACAGCGAGCGCCTGTAGGTCGTCGCCTCCACGCTCTCCACGCCCGGGACCGCGCGCGCCGCCAGGAAGCCGATCAGCGACTCGCCGTCGAGCGGCGGCCGGAACGCGAGCCGCAGCTCGATCGCCCCAGCCCCAGCGCCGCCGCGCCGCCCGCGCGCCTTGCGGCGCAGCTCGGTCGGCGTCATCGCGTACACGGCACGGACCGTGTCGTTGAACTGCCTGATGCTGCCGAACCCGGCGCCGAGCGCCACCTGGGCGAACGGCAGCGTGGTCGACTCGCTCAGGAGCCGTGCCGCCTGCGCCCGCTGGGCGCGCGCGAGCGCGACCGGGCCGGCGCCCAGCTCCGCCACGAGCAGCCGGTGCAGGTGCCGCTCGCCGAACCCGAGGCGCGAGGCCAGGCCGGGCACGCCCTCCCGGTCCACCACGCCGTCGGCGATCAGGCGCATCGCGCGGCCGGCGGCGTCGGCGCGGCGGTTCCACGCGGGCGAGCCCGGCGCGGCGTCGGGCGCGCACCGCTTGCACGAGCGGAAGCCGGCCTCCTGGGCCGCCGCCGCGGTCGCGAAGAACCGCACGTTGCCGCGGTCCGGCAGCCGCGCCGGGCAGCTCGGACGGCAGTAGATCCCGGTGGAGGTGACGCCCACGAAGAAGAAGCCGTCGTACCGCGGGTCGCGGCTCTGCATGAACCGGTAGCAGCGCTCGAAGTCGTCGATCATGGATCAGATCCTGGCAGGCCGCCACACGCGCGGCTAGCGGTTTTCGGACACGACCGTCAATACCGCCTATGAGGTCCGAATCCCGCCAGAAGCGTCCGACCCCACGGCCTACTCTTCCAGCCATGACGGATTTCGCCACACCCGGCCCCACCGACCGCTGGCACGTGGTCGAGTCGCCGATCGGGGACCTCCTGCTGACCGGCGACGGACGCGCCCTGACGGGGCTGCGGATGCTGGCCGCCGGCCGCGGCGCAGCCGAGGCGCCCCCCGGCCACCGCCACGATCCGGCGGCGTTCGCCGACGCCGAGGAGCAGCTGCACGAGTACTTCGGCGGAACGCTCACGACATTCGACCTCCGGCTCGCCCCCAGCGGCACCGCGTTCCAGCTCGACGTGTGGCACGCGCTCACCGAGGTCCCCTACGGCGAGACCGCGAGCTACGGCGAGATCGCGCGCCGCGTGGATCGGCCGGACGCCCCGCGCGCGGTGGGCGCCGCCAACGGCCAGAACCCGATCGCCGTGATCGTGCCGTGCCACCGCATCATCGGGTCCACCGGGTCGCTGACCGGGTTCGGCGGCGGGCTCGAGCGCAAGCGGCTGCTGCTCGACCTCGAGGCCGGGCTGCTGCCGCTGACGGCCGCATAGCAGCGCCTCGGAAGGTTCCGACCCCCCGAGTCGTTTCTATGTGCACATGGGGCGGCGTGCGCCGCGGGAGGCCAGCCGGCCCGCAGCGGCTGTCAAGCGCCGCCCCGTACGTTCCCCCTGCGGCGGGGCGTAGACTCGGACCGGAGCGATTGCGAGGAGGTTCGCCGAGCTTGAAGGTCCAGGATCTCGACGAGGCGCTGATCGACGACGTCTGCTCGCGGCTCCGCGAGCACCTCCCGCCCGACGAGGTCCCGCAGGCCGAGGAGTTCGTCCGCCAGTACTACCGCTGGGTGGCGCCGGACGACATCGTCGACCGCGGCATGCTCGACATCTACGGCGCCGCGCTCGCGCATTTCAACCTGGCCCGGACCCGCAGGCCGGGGGCCACGAAGGTGCGCCTCTACAACCCGCAGTTCGAGTCGGACGGGTGGCAGTCCACCCACACCGCGGTCGAGATCGTCACCGACGACGCGCCGTTCCTCATCGACTCGGTCAGCATGGAGCTGAACCGCCGCGGGTTCGGCGTGTATTTGATCATCCACCCGGTCATGGGCGTGCGCCGCGACGAGGCCGGCCACCTGACCGAGGTGCTGCCCGCCCAATCGGACGGCAAGGGCGACGTCCCCGCCGAGTCGATCATCCACGCGGAGGTGGTGCGCCACACCGACCCGGTGGATCTGGATGCGATGCGCGGCCACCTGCTGCGGGTGATCGGCGAGGTGCGCGCCGCGGTCGAGGACTGGCCGAGAATGCGGCGGCGCGCGCTCGAGATCGCCGCCGAGCTCGAGTCCGACCCGCCGCCGGTGAACGGCCAGGACGTGCTCGAGGCCAAGGCCTTCCTCGAATGGCTCGAGGCCCACAACTTCACTTTCCTCGGGTACCGCGAGTACGAGCTCGAGGGCGAGGAGGGCGACGTGCAGCTGCGGTCCGTGCCCGGGACCGGGCTCGGCATCCTGCGCGAGACCGGCGACACCCCCAGCTCGCGCGGGTTCCACAAGCTGCCGCCTGCCGTGCGCGCGCGGGCCCTCCAGCCGTACCTGCTGAACCTGACCAAGGCCAACTCGCGCTCGACGATCCACCGGGCCGCTTACCTCGACTACGTCGGCGTCAAGCGCTTCGACGAGAACGGCAGGGTGGTCGGCGAGCGCCGGTTCCTCGGCCTCTACACGCACACCGCCTACCACGCCACGCCGACCGAGATCCCGATCCTGCGCCGCAAGGTCGACGCGGTGCTGGAGCGCGCCGCCTTCCCGCCGGGCAGCCACAACGAGAAGGCGCTGATCGAGATCCTCGACAGCCACCCTCGCGACGAGCTGTTCCAGGTGTCGGTGGACGAGCTGTTCGAGATCCTGATGGGGATCCTGCACCTCGGCGAGCGCCAGCGGCTGCGGCTGTTCGTGCGCGAGGACACGTTCGGCCGCTTCCTCTCCTGCCTCGTGTTCGTCCCGCGCGACCGCTTCAACACCGAGAACCGGCGCCGCATCGAGCGCATCCTCATGCGTGCGTTCAGGGGGACGAGCATCGACTACACGACGCGAGTGTCGGAGTCCGTGCTCGTGCGGCTGCACTACATGGTGTACGTCGAGCCGGGCGAGCTGCCGGACTACGACGCGAGCGAGATCGAGCTGCTGCTGGTGGCCGCCACGCGCTCGTGGGGCGACGACCTCGAGAGCGCGCTGATCGAGGAGTTCGGCGAGGAGGCCGGCAACGCGCTGCGGCGCCGCTACGGCGAGGCGTTCCCGCCCGGCTATCAGGCCGACTGGGTGGCACGCTCGGCGCTCGCCGACATCCGCCGGATCGAGGCGCTCGACGAGGGCGACGACCTGGCGATCACGCTCTACCGCCCGATCGAGTCGCCGCCCGGGGTGCTGCGCTCGAAGGTCTATCGCACCGGCCGCCCGCTCTCGCTCTCGGACATGCTGCCGCTGTTCGAGAACATGGGCGTGAAGGTCGGCGACGAGCGGCCCTACGACATCGGCCCGCGCGGCCATCAGCCGGCCTTCATCTACGACTTCGGGCTCACCTACGAGGGCGACGACGAGCTGGAGGGCGACCACGTCCGCGACGCCTTCCAGGAGGCGTTCATCTGCGCCTGGCGCGGGGTCGCGGAGAGCGACAACATGAACCGGCTCGTGCTGCGCGCCGGGCTCGAGTGGCGCGAGGTCGCCGTGCTGCGCGCGGTGGCCCGCTACCTGCGGCAGGCGGGGACCACATTCAGCGACCGCTACGTGGAGGAGGCGCTCGTCGCGCACCCCCACATCGCGCGCATGCTGGTGGACCTGTTCCTCGCCCGGTTCGATCCGGAGCACCCGGACAAGTCCAAGGCCGCCGAGCTGGTCGAGCAGGCGGAGCAGGCGATCGACGCCGTCGAGAGCCTCGACCAGGACCGCATCCTGCGGAACTTCCTCGCCGTGCTGCGGGCGATGCTCAGGACCAACTGGTTCCAGCGCGACGACGCCGGCGAGCCGAAGCCCTACCTGTCGTTCAAGCTCGACCCGCCCGAGCTGCCCTTCCTCCCGCAGCCGCGACCGCGGTTCGAGATCTTCGTGTACTCGCCGCGCACCGAGGGCGTGCACCTGCGCGGCGGCAGGGTGGCGCGCGGCGGCATCAGGTGGTCCGACCGCCGCGAGGACTTCCGCACCGAGGTGCTCGGCCTGATGAAGGCGCAGATGGTGAAGAACGCCGTGATCGTGCCGGTCGGCGCCAAGGGCGGCTTCGTGGTCAAGCGGCCCCCGCCGGGCGGCGACCGCGAGGAGCTGATGGCGGAGGTCGAGCGCTGCTACCGCACGTTCATCCGCGGCCTCCTCGACCTGACGGACAACATCGTGGACGGCGAGATCGCGCCGCCGGCGGCCGTGGTCCGCTACGACGGCGACGACCCGTACCTCGTGGTCGCCGCCGACCGCGGCACCGCGACGTTCTCGGACGTCGCCAACGGGATCGCCAAGGAGTACGGCCACTGGCTCGGCGACGCGTTCGCGTCGGGCGGCTCCACCGGCTACGACCACAAGGGGATGGGCATCACGGCACGCGGCGCGTGGGAGTCGGTCAAGCGGCACTTCCGCGAGCTCGGCCGCGACGTCCAGGAGGAGGACTTCACCGTCGTCGGCGTCGGCGACATGTCCGGCGACGTGTTCGGCAACGGCATGCTGCTGTCGCGCCACATCCGGCTGATCGGCGCGTTCGACCACCGGCACGTGTTCGTGGACCCGAAGCCCGACACCGAGGCGAGCTGGGCTGAGCGCAAGCGGCTGTTCGACCAGCCCCGCTCCTCTTGGGCCGACTACGACGAGGAGCTGATCTCCGAGGGCGGCGGCGTGTGGCCGCGCACCGCGAAGTCGATCGAGCTGTCGCCGCAGGTGCGCGAGGCGCTCGCCATCGAGGACGAGGAGCTGCCGCCGAACGAGCTGATCCGCGCGCTGCTGCGCGCGCCCGTGGACCTGCTCTGGAACGGCGGCATCGGCACGTACGTCAAGGCGAGCTCGGAGCAGCAGGCGGACGCCGGCGACAAGGCCAACGACTCGGTGCGGGTGAACGCGGACGAGCTGCGCGCCCGCGTGGTCGGCGAGGGCGGCAACCTCGGCCTCACCCAGCGCGCGCGGATCCAGTTCGCGCTCGCCGGCGGGAAGGTCAACACCGACGCGATCGACAACTCGGGCGGCGTGGACTGCTCGGACCACGAGGTGAACATCAAGATCCTGCTGGACGCGGTGGTCGCCGACGGCGACCTGACCGTGAAGCAGCGGAACGCGCTGCTCGTGGAGATGACCGACTCGGTGGCCGACGCGGTGCTGAAGGACGACTACGAGCAGACCGAGACGCTCAGCCTCTCGGAGGCGCAGGCCGGGTCGATGATCGACGTGCACTCCCGGCTGATCCGCGAGCTCGAGCAGACCCGCCGGCTCGACCGCGAGCTCGAGGCTCTGCCCACCGACGACGAGCTCGCCGAGCGCAAGCGCGAGCACGTCGGCCTGACGCGCCCGGAGCTGTCCACGCTGCTGGCCTACAGCAAGGTCGACCTGTATGCGGAGCTGCTCGACTCCGACGTGCCCGAGGACCCGTACCTGTCCGCCGAGCTCGAGCACTACTTCCCCTCGCCGCTGCCAGAGCGCTTCGACGACCTCATGAAGGGGCACCGGCTGCGGCGCGAGATCATCGCCACGCAGGTCGTGAACAACATGCTGCACGGCGGCGGCACGACGTTCGTCTTCCGCCTGAACGAGGAGACGGGCGCGCCGGCGTCCGAGATCGCGCGCGCGTACGCGGTGGCGCGCGAGATCTTCCAGATGCGGCCGCAGTGGTGGGAGATCGAGGGCCTCGACAACCAGGTCGACGCGGAGACCCAGATCGCGATGCTGCTCGAGGGCCGCCGCCTGATCGAGCGCGGGGCACGCTGGCTCCTGCGCAACCGCCCGCGGCCGCTCGACATCGCGGCGACGGTCGGCCACTACGGCCCCGGCGCCGAGACTCTCTACGAGTCGGTGCCGCGGCTGCTCGCGCCGGCCGACGCGGAACCGCTCGGCCGGCGGGCCGAGGAGTACAGGCACGCCGGGGTGCCCCAGGAGCTGGCGGGCAAGGTGGCGAGCCTGCCGACGATGTTCGCCACGCTCGACATCGTCGACGTCGCGGGCGAGAACGACCTCGACGTGGAGCCGGTGGCGGCCGTGCACTTCCAGCTGGGCGACCGGCTCCAGCTGCACTGGCTGCGAGACCGCATCGTCGCGCTGCCGCGGGACGACCGCTGGAAGGCGCTGGCCCGCGCGGCGCTGCGCGACGACCTCTACGGCCTCCACCGCAGCCTGACGGCCGAGGTGCTGCGGGGCGGGCCGGCGGGCGGCGACGCCGCCGCGCGCGTGGAGTCGTGGGTGAGGTCGAACCCGTCGAGCGAGCGCTGCCTCGAGACGCTCGCCGACATCAGGGTCGGGAAGACCTACGACATGACGACGCTGCCGGTCGCGGTGCGCGAGGTGCGCAACCTGATCCAGGCGCCGGCTACGACCTGAAGAACGGGCTCCGCAGCGCCCGCAGGAACGTGTAGTACGACGGGCGCGGCTTGCCGTTCGCGCGCAGGAGGCCGGCGTCGAACCGGCCGGGCCCGGACGGCTGGCGCCAGTGGTACACGTACACGCGGCGGATGCGGCTGCGGTAGCGGCGCGCGAGCGACAGCATCCGGCGCATCGCCAGGTTGGCCCGCCGCTCGCTGCTGCGGAAGAGCGTCTGCCCGCCGGGCAGGACGAACTTCACGATGCCGCCGGTCTCGGTCAGCCAGACCTGACCGCGGACCGTCCGCAGCAGGCGCTCGGTGCCGCCGTAGCGCTGGTGGCGGCGCGGGTTGACGTCACGGTAGTTGTGCAGGCCCCAGATGCGCGGGCGCTTGGCGTAGCGGCGGAAGACGCCCAGCCAGCGGACCATGTTGGGGTCGTCGATCACGTCGGCGGCGACGATGCGGCAGCCGTGGCAGCGCGCGCGCACGACGTTGTAGAAGCGGGCCGCCGCCTTGGGGTGCCTGAAGGTCGGCTGGCTGCGCTGGTTGGCCTCGTTCCAGGGGCTGATCGACCTCACCCACGGCCAGCGCTTGCGGAAGGCCTTGAACGCGCGCGTGTAGGCGGCCGTGCTCGGCAGCTTGCAGGGGCGGGCGGGACAGCGCGAGCCGCTCGCAGCGGTGAACGTCACGAGCGGCTCGATCCCGCGCGCCCGCACGGCGGTCAGCCAGGCGTCGAGGTAGTCCCGGTCCCTGGCGGAGAGCGCGACGTTCCATGGCGCAAACCCGCGCATATGCGTGATGCCGAGCTTCTGGAAGCGCACGTCGTCGAAGACGCCGAGGCCCTGCTCGCTGAGGCCGAGCTGGATCCTCGCCGCGTGCGCCTGGCCGGCGAACGCCGCCACCGCCGCCAGAGCGGCGAGCAGTGCGGCGAGCATCGTGAATGGCTTGGGGCGGATATGGGCCATGCCGTGGTCCTTCTCTTGTCGGCAACCGGCCCTGCAACTGAAGTACCGGACTCCGAGTTACCTGTCTGCCGCCCGGCCATACTCCCCGGGTGGTCTTCCCGACGATCGAATTCGCAGCCTTCTTCGTCGTCGTGCTGTTCCTGAACTGGCTGCTGATGCCGCACCCGAAGGCGTGGCGGCCGTTCATCCTAGCTGCCTCGTACGTCTTCTACGGGTGGCTCGACTGGCGCTGGGTGCTGCTGCTCGTCGGGTCGTCGCTCGTGAACTTCGCCTCCGCCTGGGTGATCGGCCACGCGCCGTCCGCCCGGGCGCGCAAGCAGGCGCTCGTCGCCGGGATCGTGTTCGACCTCGGGCTCCTCTGCACGTTCAAGTACCTGAACTTCTTCGTCTCGTCGGTGGACGACTCGCTCAACACCGTCGGCCTCGGCTCCCCCATCCCGCTGTCCCAGGTGGTGCTGCCGATCGGCATCTCGTTCTTCACGTTCCAGGGGATCTCGTACATCGTCGACGTCTACCGCGGCGAGACGAAGGCGGCGCCGCTCGTGGAGGTCGCGATGCTGCAGGCCTTCTTCCCGCACCTGGTGGCGGGGCCGATCGTGCGCGCCAACGAGCTGCTGCCGCAGCTGCGCTCGCCGCGCGACCCGCGCACCGTGCTCGCCGGGCCGGGCCTGTTCCTGATCGCGGGCGGGCTCTTGAAGAAGACCGTCGTCGCCGACGAGCTGGCCAGGCGCATCGTGGACCCGGTCTGGGCCGACCCCTCGGCGCACTCGGGGCTCGAGGTCCTGACCGCGATCTACGCGTTCGCGGCCCAGATCTACTGCGACTTCTCCGGCTACACGGACATGGCGATCGGCCTCGCGCTGCTGCTCGGCTTCCAGCTGCCGCAGAACTTCGACCGCCCCTACCTCGCCACCAGCCTGCGGGTGTTCTGGCACCGCTGGCACATGACGCTCTCGCGCTGGCTGCGCGACTACCTCTACATCCCGCTCGGCGGGAACCGCAAGGGGCGGCGGCGCACGTACGCGAACCTGATGGTGACGATGCTGCTCGGCGGGCTCTGGCACGGCGCCGCGTGGACGTTCGTGATCTGGGGCGGGATCCACGGCGGCGCGCTGAGCGCCGAGCGGGCGCTGCGCGAGCGCTTCGGGGCGGAGCGGATGGACCGCATCCCGGTCTGGTTCAAGTGGTTCGTCACGTTCCAGGTCGTCTGCCTCGCGTGGGTGTTCTTCCGCTCGCCCGACCTCGGAATAGCGTTCGAGATGCTCGGCCAGATCGGCGCCGGCGGCCCGTCGCCGCTCGTGACGCCCGTTATCGTGCTCCTGGTCGTGGGGACGGTCGTGATGCAGGCCACCCCGCGCGACTGGTGGCGCCGCGCCGAGACCTGGTTCATCGCGCGGCCCGGCTGGGCACAGGGACTCGCGCTCGGGCTCCTGGTCGTCGCGGCGGACGCGGCGGTCGGCCAGCAGGGCGTGGCCCCCTTCATCTACTACCGCTTCTGAGGAATGGACGAGCACGGACGCGACAGAGACCTCACGATGCCCGCCGGACGCGTGCTGATCGTCGTGGTGATCGCGCTCGTGGTGGCGGCCGTGCTCAACTCGGAGGCCGCCGTGCGCGCCGGCGAGGGCATGAAGCCCGGGCCCACGCGCGACATCGTGCTGTCGGTCGCCCGGCCGCTCGACGACGTGACCGGCGCCATCGGCCTGCACGAGCCGCGCAAGGGCCTCGACCTCGCCTTCGGACAGGAGTCGAAGACCGCCAGCGGGACCGAGCTCGAGAAGGGCTCGACGGCGATCCTGCGCCGCCGCGCCCGCCAGCGCGCGCAGAGCTTCCCGCAGCCCACCCGCCGGCGGCCGCTGACGGTGCTCGTGACCGGGGACTCGGAGGCCCAGTTCGTCGGCGAGCAGCTGATCGAGCTCGCGCCGAAGGGGCTGATCGACGTCGACGTCGTCCCACGCAACGGCACCGGCCTGACGAACCCGAGCTTCTTCAACTGGGAGGTCAACGCGCGGGACGAGATCCGGGACCGCAAGCCCGACGCGGTCGTGATGGTCATCGGGGGCAACGACGGCTTCAACCTCGACGTGGACGGCGTGGCGCAGGCGCCGGGGAGCACCAAGTGGGAGACCGAGTACGCCCGCCGGGCGGCAGTCGTGATGCGCGTGCTGGCGGACCACGGGCGCCGGCCCGTGTACTGGGTGCCGCCGCCGACGGCGCGCGACGAGGTCTACAACCGCATCTACGCGGTCCAGAACAGCGCGATCGAGCGGGCGGCGCCGGCCGCGCCCGGCGCCCGCTACGTGGACGTCTACTCGACGATCAACAAGGGCCGCTACAGCGACGAGCTCCGCATCGGCGGCAGGCGGGTGCTGGCGCGGCAGCCCGACGGCGTGCATTTCACGCGCGAGGGCGCTGTCGTCCCGGCTCGCCTTATCCTGAGGGCGATGAGCAGGGACTACCCGGCGCTCGCCGGGCCATGAGGCGCCGTCTGCCGGCGCTCGCGTGCGCGCTCGCGGTGCTCGCCGCGCTGCCGGCGACCGCGGAGTCGGCGGCAAAGCGGCGCGTGTTCGTGAACGGCGACTCGCTGGCGGTCGGCACGAGGCCCTATCTGCCCGGCGACCTGCGCGGCTGGCGCGTCACGCAGTCGGCCTCGATCAGCCGCCACGCCCCCGAGGGGCCGCCGATCCTGCGCGGCTTCGGGCGCGGCCTCCCGCGCGTGATCGTGATGAGCCTCGGCACGAACGACGACCCGCGCCAGGTCGGCACGTTCCGCCAGGCGATCAGGGACACGATGTCGATCGCCGGCGAGCGGCGCTGCGTCGTGTGGGTGAACATCGTCCGCCCGCCGGTGGCGGGCACGAGCTACGCCGGCTACAACCACGCGCTCGCCGAGGAGTCACGTCCGCGGGAGAACCTGCGCGTGGTGAACTGGGCGCACATCGCGCGGGCGAATCCCGGCTGGTTCGGCGAGGACGGCGTGCACGTGACGGCCGAGGGCTATCAGGCCCGGGCGAAGGTCATCGCCAAGTCGGTCAAGCGCTGCAAGTAGGGCCGCTCAGGGCTCCTGGCCCTCGAGCCAGTCGATGAACTCCCGGTCGCGGGACTCGAGGCGGTCCACCGGCTCGCCGGTGCAGGTCAGGAGATCCACGATCGCGAGGTCCGGCGTAAGCGTCACGAGGCGCCAGCCGGCGCCGCTGTCGGTCCAGCGCTCCAGCGTGGTGATCGGGGACTCGCGCATGTAGTAGAGGTTAGGCTCGCCACGCCGTGGCGACCCGCCTCTACGTGATCGCGGTCTCGAACCCGTCGAGCGCGGCCGCGGCCATGATCGCCCACAAGCGGATCCCGCACCGCCGGATGCAGCTCCTGCCGGGCGCGCATCCGGTGCTGGTGCGGCTGGCCGGCTTCCGACGCTGGACGGTGCCGGCGCTCGACGTGGACGGCCGCAAGGTGCAGGGCTCGCGCGCGATCTCCCGCGCGCTCGACGAGCTGCGGCCCGACCCGCCACTCCACCCCGCCGACCCGGAGCTGCGCCGGGCGGTCGTGGAGGCCGAGCGGTGGGGCGAGTCGGAGCTCCAGCCGGTGCCGCGGCAGGTGTTCCGCTGGCTGCTGACCGCGAGCCCGGAGATGCGCCGCTGGTTCGCGACCGAGATCATGCCGCTGCCGGCACCCGCGATCGGCGCGCCCGTCGCCGGGCCGGTCGCGCGCATGCTGCTCGCCTCCGAGGGCGCCGACGAGCGGACCGTCCGCGACCGTGTGGCGCGCCTGCCCGCGCTGCTCGACCGCGTGGACGCGCTGATCGCGGCCGGCACGATCGGCGGCGAGGCTCCGAACGCCGCCGACTTCCAGATCGGCGCGAGCGTGCGCGTACTGCTCGAGTTCGAGGACCTGCGCGGGCTGGTGGAGGGGAGGCCGTGCGCCTCCGTCGCGCGGCAGCTCTTCCGGAACTATCCCGGCCCGGTCCCGCGCGGGCTGCCGCCCGAGTGGCTCGGCCCTCAGTTGAGGGAGGGATCGGCCGGCATCGTCGCCAGCAGGGAGTAGGCCGTCGTGCCCTTGCGGCGGAGGGCGTCCGACCAGAGGTCGCCGTCGCGGAACGGGTCTTCCACGTCGGCGTCCTCGACGATCCAGGCGCCCTGCTCGATCTCGCCGTCGAGCTGTCCGGGCGCCCATCCCGCGTAGCCGGCGTACACGCGCATGCGGCGCAGCGAGGCGTTGGTCCGATCCGGGTCGAGCGTGCCGAGCGAGCCGACCACCCGAAGGCCGGCGTCGGAGAGGTCCTCGAAGTCGCCCAGCGCCACAACCGACTCCGGCGCCACCGGGCCGCCGAGCCGCACGAGGTCCTCCGCGTCGGCCAGCTCCGCCAGCGCCGGCACGGCCTCCGCCACCGGCGTCTCCGAAGAACGGTTCAGCACCACGCCCATCGCCCCCTCCTCGGTGTGCTCCAGCACCAGCACGACGCTGCGGCGGAAGTAGTCGAACAGCGAGGGGGCGGCGATCAGGATCTGTCCGCGGACGGTCTCGGCCATCAGCTCATTGTGCCCAAGGCAGGCCGGCCGCGGCGCGCGCGCTCCGCTCGTCGGCGAACGGCGCGACCGACACCGCCTTCCCACCGCTCACGGTCCAGACCTGGAAGACCTGCTGCTCCACGGGGATGCCGCTCTCGGCGCCGCGCCCCTTCAGCACGGCAGGCACCAGCACGCGGTCGCCGCAGCCGACGAAGTCGCGGGCCACAAGGCGGACCTCGTCGAGGAAGCCCTCGAAGCCGGCGAACCAGCGCCGCACGCCGTCGTGGCCGCGATAGACGTCCGGCTCGGCGGACAGCTCGGGAGGGACGACCGCCTCGAACTCGGGGTCGATCCACTCGAGCACGCCCTCCACACCGCGCTCCTCGTAGGCGGCGAAGAGCCGCCGCATCACCTCTGCGCTCTCGTCGGGCACCGGCCGCGCAGGCTATTCGCACGCGTGCTGTACCGTCGCCGGCGGATGCGCATCCTCGCGATCACGCACCTCGCCCACGCCGGCCCCGGCGTGTTCGGCGAGACCGCGCGGGCGGCCGGCCACCGGATCACCGAGTGGTTCGCCCCCGGGGACCCGGCGCCCGCGACCGACGGCTTCGGCGCCGCGATGGTGTTCGGCGGCGCCGTGCACGTGGACCAGGAGCGCGCCCACCCGTGGCTGCGCGACGAGAAGGAGCTGCTGCGCGGGCTGCTCGACCGGGGGACGCCGGTGCTCGGCGTGTGCCTCGGATCGCAGCTGCTGGCGCAGGCCGCCGGCGCAGCGCCGCGCGCCCTGCCCGGGGCGGAGATCGGGTGGCACGCGATCGGCCTGACGCCCGAGGGGGCGGCCGATCCCGTGCTCGGCCCGCTCGCGCCCGGCCTGAGGGGCGTCGCCTGGCACTCCTACGAGGCGCCGCTCCCGCCCGGCGCGGTGCCGCTGGCGCGCAGCGCCGCGTGCCTCCAGGCCTTCCGGCTGCCCGGCCCCCCCAGTGCCTCGTACGGGATCCAGTTCCACGCCGAGGTCACGGCAGGCGACCTCGGCCACTGGCTCGACGACTGGCACACCGACGCCGACGCGGTCGCGACCGGGCTCGACCCCGAGGCGATCCGGGCGGAGAGCGCCGGCATGATCGAGGGCTGGAACGACGTCGGGCGCGGGATCGCGCGGCGGTTTTTCGAGCTGAGCGGCTAGCCCCGCGGGGCCGGCGCCGTGGCGGGTCCGGCGCCGTGGCGGGTCCGGCGTCGTGGCGGGGCCGGCGCCGTGGCGAGCTGGGCGTTTACGGCGGGCAACCAGGGGTGGGGCGGGGGGTGGGCTGGTTTCCGTCCAAATGGCGGACGCTTTCCGGCCCACCCCTCGTGGCTCGGCTGCGCCGGCGTGGCGACTCCGGCGGCCGGACGAGTGTGGCCCGTCTGCGTCAACCCCTGGTTGACGGAGAGCGGCCACACTCCGCCGAGCCGTGGCGTTCGCGCCGAACGGGCGCTGCCCGCCCGGATCCCCTTGGTTGCTGTCGTTCCCGGGCCGCCGGCCAGGCGCCGTGGCGGGCTTGGCGTTTACTGCGGGCAACCAGGGGCGGGCTTCGGGGGGTGGCGGGCTTGGCGTTTACGGCGGGCAACCAAGGGCGGGCTTCGGGGGGTGGGCTGGTTTCCGTTGCACTATGCGTCGGAATCCGGCCCACCCCCTGGGTTCCGCCCGCGCCGCCGTCCACTGTCGAGTTGGTCCCGCTGAGCGGGACCAACTCGACACTCGACTCCGCAAATGGCTCAGGACACTAGGCCGGGACCGCGTCCCCCGCGTCCCGATCGAATACCGGCTTCGCCGCCGAGTACACCTCGCGGTAGAGGGCGTAGGCGCGCTCGTAGACGGCCCGCGCCTCCTCGTCGGGCTGCTCCTCGTCGGGCCGGAAACGCACGAAGCTGTCCGCCGCCTCGGCGCACGACGGGTAGAGGCCGGCGCCGACCGCGGCCAGCACGGCCGCGCCGCCGGCGGTGGTCTCCACGCTCTCGGGCACCCGCACCGGCAGGCCGGTCACGTCGGCCTTGATCTGGCGCCAGAGCTGTCCCTTGGCGCCGCCGCCGACGATCGTCAGGCGGCGCGGCTCGAGCCCGGCGCCGTCCATCGCCTCGAGGATGTCGCGCAGCGCGAACGCCGAGCCCTCGAGCAGGGCGCGGCACATGTGGGCGCGCGTGTGGGCGAGCGTCAGGCCGTAGAACACGCCGCGCGCGGCGCCGTTCCACTCCGGCGCCATCGCCCCCTGCATGCACGGCAGGAAGACGAGGCCGTCGGCGCCCGGGGCGACGTGCGAGGCCTCGCGGCAGAGCAGGTCGTAGGCGTCGCCGCCGCCGGCGTCCTCCACCGCCCGCTCGAGTCCGCCGAGCTGGTCGCGGAACCAGCGCAGGTTGCCTCCGGAGACGAAGCCCGGGTTCTCCATCAGCCAGGAGTCCGGGTCGGCGTGCGGGTGGCACTCCACGAGCATCGTCGGGTCGGCGTGCGGCTCGGCCGACGACGCGCACACCGGCTCGGCCGTGCCGACCACGTCGCACACCTCGCCCTCGGCGCGCACCCCGGCGCCGAGCGTGGCCGCCATCTCGTCGCCGCAGCCGGCGACCACCAGCGTCGAGCGGTCGAGTCCGGTCGCGCCGGCGAACTCGCCGGTCACCTTGCCGACCGGCTCGGTCGAGCGGCACACCGGCACCATCAGGGAGGCGTCGAGCCCGGTCGCGGCCAGCAGCTCGTCCGACCACTCGCGCGTGCGCGGGTCGAGCAGCGCCGCCGACGACCCGTTCGACGGGTCCACGCACAGCTCGCCGGAGCAGGTCCACACCGCGTACGTCCCGGGCGTGACGAAGTGCCTCGCGCTCGCGAACACGTCCGGCTCCTCGTCGCGTACCCAGAGGACCTTGAAGACGCCGTGCGATGAGTCGAGGTTGGCGCCCGAAAGCTCGTAGAAGCGCTGCGGCGAGATCGTCTCGGCGAGCGCCTGCGCCTGGGCCTCAGCGCGCCGGTCCATCCAGATCAGGCACGGGCGCAGCGCCCTCCCCGATCCGTCGATCGGCACCTGGCCGTCGAGCTGGGAGCCGAACGAGATCGCCCGGATCGCGCCGGCGGGCCCGTCGAGGCCGTCGACCAGGCGCCGCACCGCGGACCGGATCGCCCGGTCCCACAGGCCGGCGTCCTGCTCCGCCCAGCCGGGGTGGGGGAAGCTCACGTCGTAGGGCTCGTAGGCCGAGTCCACCAGCTCGCCGCCGGCCGTGTAGAGCGCGGCGTTCGTGCCCTGGCTGCCGACGTCGCAGCCGATGACGTACTCGGAGCTCACGGCCAGATCACACCTCCGCCGTGACCGGCCCCTCGAGCTCGGCCAGCGCGTCGGCGGCGCTGCGGCGCTCGCGGATCACGCGCGAGAGCGCGCGCGTGATCGCCTCCGGCCGCTCGTGCATGAAGATGTTGCGGCCGACGGAGCAGCCGACCGCGCCGGCCAGCATCGCCGCCTCCTGGCGCTCGAGCAGTTCCTGGTCGGAGATGCGCGAGCCGCCCGCGAGCACCATCGGTAGCCCGTTCGCGCACTCCACTAGCCGCCCGAACGACTCGCCGTCGCCCGGCCAGTTGGTCTTGATCAGGTCGGCGCCGAGCTCGGCGCAGATGCGCACGTTGCGCTGCAGGTAGTCGAAGCCGTACTGATGCGCGAGCCCCTCGACCGACGCGTAGGTGGTCGGGAACTCCGCCTCCGCGATCAGCGGCACGCCGAGGCGCTCGCACTCCCGGCCCGCCGCGGCCAGATGGCCCAGCATCTCCGGCTCGTCGTCACCCTCGAGCGACACGTAGAGGACGACCGCGTCGGCGCCCAGCCGCAGGGCCTCCTCGACCTCGGCGATCGCCACGATGTCCGGCCGGTCGCGCTGAGGCCGCGACGACGCCGACAGCATCATGCACACCGCGGTGTCGGGCGCGAAGCCGGGCTCGGCGATCCGGCTCATGCCCTTCGACACCATGATCGCGTTCGCGCCGCCAGTCACGGCCTCGCGCACGCGCGCCTCGATGTCGGCCAGCGGCGCCAGGAACACCGGCGAGGTCATGCCGTGGTCGAGCGCGCAGATGACGGACACGCCGTGGGCGTCGATCAGGCGCTTCAGCCGGAAGCGCTTGCCGGCGCTCATGGACGCACCTCCTCGACCGGGCCCCGCCGCGAGACCGAGAACTCGAAGGCGTCGGGCAGATGGTGCTCGTCCGAGAGCAGGAGGGGCGATCCCCCGAAGTCGTAGTCAACCTGAACCAGCCGCAGCAAGAGCGCTCCCTTCTTCACGTCCAGGCGGCTCGCGAGTCCTGCGTCCGCCGCCTCGGGCCTGACGTACGCCACCCCGTGATGTACGTGGTGACCTTTGTCTGACAAATAACCATACAAGGAACGCTGGCCGAGCGCATCCGGTGTCATGTCATCCTCGTCGACGAGGGTCTCGGGCACCACGTCCGACGAGGCGATCACCGGCAGGCCGTCGGCGGTCCGCACGCGCTCGACCACCCACACGCGCGCAGGGCGCCGCAGGCCCAGCCGGCGCGCCTCGTCCTCCTCCGCGTAGCGGCGCTCCACGGTGAGTGACTGCGTGCCCGGCTTGAGCCCGTGCGCCCGGATCAGGTCGCTGACGCCGGTGTTGAGCGAGAGGTCGTTCAGCAGGTTGGGCAGGTGCGTCTTGACGGTCCCCACCCCGGGTCGCCGGACAACGAGGCCGTCGTCCTCGGCCGAGCGGAGCGCCTCCCGCAGGGTCGGCCGGCTCACGTCCAGCTCGGCGGCCAGCTCCGGCTCCGCCGGCAGCTTCTCGCCCGGACTCAGTGCGGCGATGCGCTCGCTGAGGCGCTCGCGGGCGGAGACACTTCCCTGGCTCCCGTCGCCGCTCGCCCTCCGCCCACGGGTACGACCTCCCTCAGCCATCGCCTGGCCACGCCCCCCCTCATTCGACACCGTCAGGTATTGAGCGATGATAACCATGTAGTAGCCGCTTTGTAAGACAAAGGTGCGCTCGACGGTGGATTGACGTACCCGCTCTACCACCCAGCGGACCATTGCGGCTACGATCGCGAAGCCATGGCCGTAGCTCATGAGGCCCACGGAGACGGAGCTGGAGCGTCCGGGGGCGGCGCCCCCAGGCCGGGAGGTCCCGGCACGCTGCGGGGGATGCTGACGCTCGACGAGCTGCGTGCCGAGGTGGAGGCCGGGACGATCGACACGATCGTCACCGCCTTCACGGACATGCAGGGCCGGATGATGGGGAAGCGCATCCAGGGGGAGTTCTTCCTGGAGGACGCGGCCGAGCACGGCGTGGAGGGGTGCAGGTACCTGCTCGCGCTGGACATGGAGATGGACCCCGTCCCCGGCTACGACATCGCCAACTGGGAGGGCGGCTACGGCGACTTCGGCTTCGTGCCCGACATCTCAACGCTGCGGCGGATCCCGTGGCTCGACTCGACCGCGCTCGTGCTCTGCGATGTCGTGAACCACGACGGGAGCCCGGTCGAGGTCTCTCCGCGTCAGATCCTCATCAGGCAGTACGAGCGCGCCCACGAGATGGGCTACACGCCGATGATGGCGTCCGAGCTCGAGTTCTACCTCTTCCGCGACAGCTACTCGGACGCGCACGAGAAGGGCTACCGCGGCCTCACGCCGACGATCCCGTACATCCTCGACTACCACGTGCTCGCTACCACACGCGACGAGGACTTCATCCGGCAGCTCCGGCGCGGCATGCAGGGCGCCGGCATCCCGGTGGAGTTCTCGAAGGGCGAGGCCTGGTACGGCCAGCACGAGCTGAACTTCCGCTACGCGGACGCGGTCACCTCAGCGGACCGCCACACCGTCTACAAGAACGGCGTCAAGGAGATCGCCCACCTGAACGGCATCTCGGCGACGTTCATGGCGAAGCCGTCCGAGAAGGACATCGGCAGCTCGTGCCACATCCACTCGAGCCTTGTCTCGGCGGTGAGCGGCGAGCCGGTGTTCGTGGACCGCCACGAGGAGAGCGACACGTTCAGGCACTACCTCGGCGGGCTGCGCAAGCACGCGCAGGATCTGGCGCTGTTCATCGCGCCGTCGGTCAACTCCTACAAGCGCTACGCGAGCGAGAGCTGGGCGCCGACCTCGGTCAGCTGGGGCCGCGACAACCGCACGTGCGGGTTCCGGATCGTCGGCCACGGCGCCTCGACACGCGTGGAGTGCCGCATCCCGGGCGCGGACGTGAACCCGTACCTGGGGTTCGCGGCGATGCTCGCGGCGGGCCTCGACGGGATCGAGAACCGGATCGACCCCGGTCCCGAGCTGAAGGGCAACGCCTACGAGGCGGGCGAGGCGGAGCCGTTCCCGTCGTCGCTGCGCGAGGCGGTGGACAACTGGGAGAACAGCGAGTTCGTCCGCAGCGCCTTCGGCGACGCGGTCTGGAAGCACTACTTGAACTACGGGCGCACCGAGCAGCGCCTGTTCGACCAGGTGGTCACGGACTACGAGCGCGCTCGCATGTTCGAGCGCGGGTAGGGCCGGCCCGCAGGGCGGACCGGCCCTCCGCAGCTGTCAGACGGCCGGCGCAGTCGGCGCCTCGGGCTCCTCGACGTCGACCTCGGCCGGCTCGCCGTACCCGCCCACGTGGGTCGTACCGTAGCCCTCGATCTCGGGGTGCCCGTGCTCACCCGCGGTCATCGCGAACTCCTCCTCCGGCGACAGCACCAGCTTGTGCCGCCCCGCGACCGCGAAGTACGCCAGGGCCACGAGATACACGACCGCAACGCCGTACACGCCGGGCCGGTAGTCGCTGTTGATCAGGATCGCCGCCAGCGCGCAGAGCGCGATCACGCCGGCGATCCCGGCGCCCCATTCGCCGACCGGGCTGCGATAGGGCCGGTCGATGTCGGGCAGGCGGCGCCGCAGCAGGATGAACGACAGGCACTGCATGAAGTAGGAGATCACCGCGCCGAACACGGCCATGTACAGGAGCGACGCGCCGACGTCCGAGCTGCTGTTCTTGTAGATGACGTAGGCCGCGATCCAGCCCAGCACCGCGCCCAGCAGCAGCGCGACGTGCGGCGTCCGGCGCTTGCCGTGCGTCAGCGAGAGCTGGTGCGGGTAGTACCCCGCCCGCGAGAGCGAGAAGATGTTCCGCCCGTAGGCGAAGATGATCGTGTGGAAGCTGGCCACGAGGCCCGCGACCGCGATCAGGCCCAGCAGGGAGGCCGAGGTGCCGGACCCGAAGATCGTCTTCAGGCCGTCGAGCAGCGGCTCGCTCGACTCGCCGACGGCCCCCGCGCCGGGCGAGATGCCGGAGTTCAGGAAGAGGACCAGCACGCCGGTGACGACCAGCGTCGCCAGCCCCCACATGGTGCCGCGCGGGATGTCCCGCTTGGGGTCGGCCGACTCCTCGGCAGCGAGCGGCAGCTCCTCGATCGCCAGGTAGAACCAGATCGCGAACGGGAAGGCGTAGAAGACCCCCTTCACGCCGTCGATGAACCAGTGGCCGCCGTTGCCGTCGATCGCCCACTTGTTGAGGTCGAACTTCGGGATCGCGCCGATGAAGAAGACCGCCAGAATCGCCAGCGACGTGAAGCAGATCAGCACGGTGAATCGGAAGCTCGCCTCCACGCCGATGAAGTTCAACCCGGCGAAGATCGCGTAGAAGATCAGCCACCACACCGGCTGGGAGAGCGTGAAGCCGAACAGGTCGTCGGAGATCGAGCTCATGTAGGCGCCGATGCCGACGACGACGACGGCCGGCGTGACGACGTACTCGATCGTCTCCGCGACCCCGGTCGAGAAGCCGCCCCAGGGCCCCATCGCCGAGCGCGCGAACGAGTATGCGCCACCGGTGTGCGGCAGGGCCGGCGACATCTCCGAGATGGAGGCGCAGAGGCCGACGTACATGACCGTGATCACGACCGTCGCGACGAGCAGGCCGCCGAACCCGTACTGGAGGCCGAAGTTCCAGCCGAAGAAGTCGCCTGAGATGACGGCCGCAACGCCGAGCGCCCAGAGCGACCATACCCCCGCATGGCGGCGCAGCTTGCGCTTGTCGAAGTAATCCTCCCCCGCCTCGCGGTACGTGACCGCGCCAACTTTGCGTGCCTCGGTCAACTCTCACCTCCACTAGTGACGGATCGCACGATCCTCTCATGGGCCCAGGACGATTCGCAACAAGCGAGGTCGCGGCCCAGGTGTCGACTCCGCCCCTGGCGCCGCTGGCCTGAACTGTGGGGCGGCGCCGCCCGCGAGAGAGGCGGCGCCACCCCGATACGCGGCCGGCAGGCCTCTGCCGCTAGTTGAACGCGTACTGCTCGTACTTGTCGACGTTCTGCTTCGTGACCGTCGCGGCCGGCACCACGAGCTGGCGCGGCACCTCGGGCGGGACGAGCTCCGAGAAGCCCTGTCCGAGCGCGATCAGGCGCGCCATGTTCACCGCCGAGGCCGCCATGTTCGGGTTGTAGAGGAAGGTGGCGCGGTAGAGGCCGCCCTCCCTGATCTGGTCCATCGCGTCCTGCGAGCCGCCGACGCCCGTGAGGAACATCTCGTCGTCCCGGCCGGCGTTCCGGATCGCCTGCACGACGCCCTGGGCCATGTCGTCGTCGTGCGTGTACACGGCGTCGATCTTGTCCTGCGCCTGCAGGATGTTCTCCATCACCTTCAGTCCGGTGTCGGGATTGAAGTCACCCGGCTGGCTGGCGACGATGTCGATGCCGCCGTCCGGGCAGCTCTTCTTGAGCTGGTCCTTGAAGCCCTTCGTCCGCTCCTCCGTGACCGAGATGCCGGCGAGGCCCTGGATCTCCACGACGTTGCCCTTGCACTTCAGCTGGTCGGAGATGTACTCGGCCGCGAGCACGCCGATCTGGTAGTTGTCGCCGAGGATCGTGGCCGTGGCCGCGTCGGGCGCGGTGAACAGCCGGTCCACGTTGATGACCGGGATGCCGGCGCGCTCGGCCTTCTGCGCGACCGGCGTCAGGGCCGCGCCGTCCTGCGGCAGCACGACGAGCGCGTCCGGCTTCTCCGAGATCACCTGCTCGATCTGCTGCGCCTGCGAGTCGGCGTCGGCGGCCTCGAGCAGCCGGAAGTCCACGTCGTCGTGCTTCTCGGCCGCGGCCTTGGCGTCCTTCGAGATCGCGCCGAGCCAACCGTGGTCGGTGGGCGGCACGCTGGCGACGATGGTCACGTCGCCGCCCTTGGCGGGCGACTCGGCGCTCGTGTCCGTGGTGGTCTGCGCCGAGTCGGCGCTGTCGTCGTCGTCGCCACCGCAGGCGGCGACGCCGAGCGAGAGCACGGCCGCCGCCGCAAACAGCATGAAGAGTCGCTTGAGCGACATGTCTGCACTCCTCCTCCTGTGGGATTGACCCTTGTTCAAAGCCGAGCCTCCGGCCGCTGGAGAAGGACCGCTCCCAGCACGATCCCTCCCTTGGTGACCTGCTGGACCTCGGTCGAGAGGTCGAGCTGGGTCATCAAGCTGAAGATGAGCGCGAACGTGAGGACGCCCAGGAAGGTCCCCACGATCGTGGCCCTGCCCCCCATCAGGCTCGTGCCGCCGATCACGACGGCGCCGATCGCGTCGAGCTCGTAGAGGTTGCCGCTGACCGGCGAGGCGCTGGCGAGCCGCGCGCACAGCAGCACCGCCGCGACCCCGGCGAGCAGCCCCGACAGCACGTAGACGCTGAAGATCGTCCGGCGCACCGGGACGCCCGCGATCCTCGCCGCCTGCCGGTTGCCGCCGACCGCAACGACGTGGCGGCCGTAGGCGGTGCGGTTGAGCAGTACCCAGCCGAGCACCGTGATCCCGAGGAACACGTAGACGGAGATCGGGATCCCGACGATCTTGCCGGTGCCGAACCAGAGCAGCGAGAACGGGCGCGGGTCGCCGAACGAGCCGCCGTTCAGGTCGAGCAGGCTGACCGGCAGCTTGTCGTTCAGCAATAACGCCACGCCTCTGCCGATCGAGAACATCGCGAGCGTCGCGATGAACGGGACGACGCGGCCGTAGGCGATCGCGGTGGCGTTGACGGTGCCCATCAGCGTCGCGAAGCCGAGGGCGCCGAGGATGAAGATCAGCGTGCCGCCGTCCGGGTCCACGAGCACGCCGCCCGCCATGCCGGCCGCCGCGACCATGGAGCCGACGCTCAGGTCGATGCCGGCGGTCGCGATCACGAACGTCATCCCGATGGCGAGCACGCCGACGACGCTCGCCTGGGTGAGCATGTTCCTGATGTTGTCGGCGGTCGGGAAGCTGTCGGGCTTCAGGATCGCCCCGGTGATGAACAGCAGGATCACGACGATCAGCAGCGCGTAGTCCTGCAGGCGGACCCCGGCCAGCCGGCGCTCGGTGCCGGGCGCCTCGTCAGCGACAGCGGCCGCCTCGGGTGCGGTCGTCATTCCACCTCCTCGATGAAGTCCGCGGAGTCGGTCGGCGCGACGGCGTGGCGGAGCAGCTCGCGCTCGCTGGTGGCGGCGCCGTCGACCTCGAAGACGATCTCGCCCTCGCGCATGACGAGGATGCGGTTGCAGATGCCCACGAGCTCCTCGAGCTCCGAGGAGACCACGAGCACCGCCAGCCCCTCTCGCGCCAGGTCGGTGATCACGCGGTAGAGCTCGGCCTTGGTCGCCACGTCCACCCCGCGGGTCGGCTCGTCGAGCAGGAGCACGCGGCAGCGGCGCAACAGCCAGCGCGCCAGCACGACCTTCTGCTGGTTCCCGCCCGACAGCTCGCGCACGATGCGCTCCGGGTCGTCGGGCTTGGTCTGGAGCGCGCGCAGGTGCTCGCGCGCCGCGGCGCGCTCGGCGCGCACGTTCAGGATGCCGCGCTCGAACCGGCCGAGGTCGGCGAGGCTCACGTTCTTCGTCTGGCTCCAGTCGAGCAGCAGCCCCTGCGACTTGCGGTCCTCGGGCGCCAGCCCGAGCCCGGCGGCGATCGCCCGGCTCGGCCGGCCCGGAGTGAGCCGCTCGCCGCCGACCCACACCTCGCCCTCCTCCGGCTGCTCGAGCCCGTAGATCAGGCGCAGCAGCTCGGTGCGCCCGGAGCCGACCAGGCCGCCCAGTCCCACGATCTCGCCCGCGCGGACCTCCAGGCTCACCCCGCGCACCTCCGGCAGGCGCTTGAGGTCCTTCGCCTCGAGCATCACGTCGCCCTCCGTCGCGGGCCGCTCCGGGTAGAGCCGCTCGACGATCCGCCCGACCATCAGCTCCACCAGGCGGTCGGTCGGCGTGTCCGCCGGCAGGCCGGTGCCGCTCGTACGGCCGTCGGCGAGCACGGTCACGCGGTCGCCGATGCGGCGGATCTCGTCCAGGCGGTGCGTGATGTACACGACGGCGACGCCGTCGGCGGTCAGCCGGCGCACGACCTCGAAGAGCGTGTCGATCTCGCCCTCGTCCAGGATCGCCGAGGGCTCGTCCATGATCAGCAGCCGGAGGTCGTGCGACAGGGCGCGGGCGATCGACACCACCTGCTGCGCTGCCGGCCGCAGCGACCAGATGCGCGAGCGCGGCGAGATGCCGCCGTGTGCGAGCCGCGCGAGCAGCTCGGCGGTCTCGCGGTTCATCCGGTCCAGGTCGAGGAACGGCCCGCGCTTCGGCTCGTGGCCCAGGAAGACGCTCTGGGCGACCGTGAGGTCGTCCACGAGGTCGAGCTCCTGGTAGATCGTCGCGACGCCTCGCTCGAGCGACGCGGCCGGGTCGCCCTGCGGCAGCGGCTCCCCGCCGAGCAGGATCTCGCCCTCGGTCGGCTCGACCGCGCCCGAGACGCACTTGATCAGCGTGGACTTGCCGGCGCCGTTCGGGCCGAGCAGGCAGTGGACCTCGCCCGAGCGGACGTCGAAGTCCACGCCGTCGAGGGCGCGCGCGCCCGGGAACTGCTTGACGAGACCGCGGACCTCGAGGACGGGGGCGTCGGTCATCGCACCAGCAGGGGTCGCAGGGTCCGGTGGGCGATCTCGAGGCCGGCCTCGACCTTCTCGGGGCTGCCGCCCCACACCGGGTCCTCGTGCTCCACCGACAGCACGCCGTCGAAGCCGCCCTCGTAGAGCGCGTCGACGTAGCTCGTCCAGTCCACCTCTCCGAGACCGGGGATGCGGTAGCGCCACCAGCCGCCGTCCCACGGGTCCTTGCGGCCGACGGTCGGGCCGAAGAAGCCGAAGCGGTCGCGCCTGTGGCCGAGCGCCTCGGCGTCCTTGGCGTGGGCGTGAGCGACCTTGTCGACGTACGGGCGCAGCGCCTCGAGCGGGTCGATGCCGAGCCAGATCAGGTGCGAGGGGTCGAAGTTCAGCTTCAACCCGAGGTCGAACATCCACTCCCACAGCTCGGGCGAGTAGGCGAGGTTCCCCGGGTAGCCGTCCGGGTGCCAGCCCTCCATGACGCAGTTCTCGATCATCAGCGTCACGCCCTTCTCGCCGGCGTGTTCGGTGAGCGGGCGGAACACCTCCTCGGCGTCGCGCAGGTTCTCGGCGACGGTGCGGCCGGGGTGGCGGCCGATGAACGTGCCGACCGGCACGCCGCCGAGCAGGGCCGCCGCGTCGATGCACGCGTGCACATACTCGTGGGCGATGCGGCGCTCCTCCGGGTCCGGATGGAGGTTGTTCGGGTAGTAGGCGAGCGCGGAGAGGACGAGGCCCTGGCTCCTCAGGAGCTCGGTGGTGCGGGTGGCGTCGTCCTCGTCGAAGTCCTCGACCGCGAGGTGGCTGGCGGTGAACGGGCGATCGTCGACCCGCGGCCAGGCGGCCACCTCGAGCGCCTCGTACCCGTTGGCGCCGGCCCATCTCGCCACGTCCTCGAGGCTGCGCTCCGGCATGCATGCGGTGAGCAGGCCGAGCTTCATCCGGCCACCTCCGCGGGCTCGGCGGCCGGCACGTCGACCCAGCGCTCCTCGCGCGCCGAGCTGAGCACGGCGTCGGTGATGTGGGCCGCCCTGAGGCCGTCGGCGAAGGTGGGGAGGCCGGGCGCGGCCGGGGGCCCGCCCGTGATCGCCGCGTAGAAGTCGGCGACGAAGGCGTCGAAGCAGTCGGCGTAGCCCTGCGGGTGGCCGGCCGGAAGGGTGGCGAGCCGGGCGGCGTCCGGGGACAGGTGCTGCGGGTCCCGCGGGATCACGGTGGCGCCATCGCGGCGGCCGCACCAGAGGGTCTCCGGCGACTCCTGGTCGAACACGAGCGCCTCCTCGGCGCCGTCGATCTCGAGCCAGAGACGGTTCTTGCGGCCGGGCGACACCTGGCTGACCACGACCGAGCCGAACGCGCCGGCGCCGGTCTCGAAGTCCACGATCGCGGCGTCCTCGGTCTCGACGGCGCGCAGGGCGCCGCCCTCCGTCGGGCCGGCGAAGGCGGCGCGGGAGTCCCCCCGGCGGCGCTCGGGGACGGCCGTGAGCGTGCGCGCGCTGAGGCGCGTGATGCGGTGGCCGGAGATGAACTCCACGAGGTCGCACCAGTGGGAGCCGATGTCGGCGAACGCGCGCGACGCCCCGCCGAGCTCGGGCTCCACGCGCCAGTTGTCGTCGTCCGGCTCGAGCAGCCAGTCCTGGAGGTAGGTGCCGTGGAGGAGCCGCAGCGGGCCGGTCCGGCCGGTGACGACGCGCTCGCGCGCCTCCCGGACCGTCGGGTAGTAGCGGTACACGAAGGGGACCGCGGTGAGGCGGCCGGAGTCGGCCGCGGCGTCGACGAGCCGCTCGGCCCCGGCGCCGTCGAGCGCCAGCGGCTTCTCGCACACCACGTGCTTGCCGGCCGCGAGCGCCGCCTCCGCCAGGGGCAGATGAAGGTGGTTGGGCGTGCAGACGTGGACGACGTCGACCTCGTCCGACTCCACGAGCTCCTCCGACGAGGCGAAGCCGCGCTCGATCCCGAGCTCGGCGGCCGCCTCCGCCCCGCGCTCTGGGCTGGAGGCCGAGATGCCGGCGACGCGGGCGCCGGCGAGCCGCGCGGAGCGCGCGTGGACGGCGCCGATGAAGCCGGCGCCGGCGATGCCGACGCGCAGCTCAGCGCCCGGCTCCGCCCCAGAGGTCTCCATCCCCATCGGGCGCGGAAACTATCCAGGCTTTGTTCGACTGTCAAGCAAAAGCTCCCCGCTTAAGCCTGACTCCGCAGAACTTGGGCGCGTCGTGGATCCCAAACACCCGCGTCTTAGTCCTGAGGTAGAGTCACGCCATGCCCGGCGGTGAACGGCCAAAGGACGGCGGCGCATCGCAGGCCGGCGCCGGCGCGTCGCAGGCCGGCGCCGCGTCGCAGGCCGGCACCAGCCCGTCGCAGACCGGCTCCGGCCCGTCGCTCGCCGGCGCGGGCTCCGTCCTCAACCTGATCCGCACCGGGGACGCCGTCACGCGGGCCGACCTCGCACGCCGGACCGGCCTTGCCCGCTCGACGATCGCCCAGCGCGTGGATGCCCTGCTCGCCCACGAGCTCGTCTACGAGGCCGGCGGCAGCGCCTCCACCGGGGGCCGCCCGCCGACCGTCCTCGCGTTCAACCACCGGGCCGGGGTCGTGCTCGTGGCCGACCTCGGGGCGACCCACTCGCGCCTGGCGGTCAGCGACCTCTCGGCCACACCGCTCGCGGAGGTCACCGCCGACATGGACATCGGCGAGGGCCCCGAGCACGTGCTCGGCTGGGTCCACGAGCAGTTCGGCCGCCTGCTGAAGAAGGCCGGCCGCAAGCCGAAGGACGTGCGCGGCATCGGGCTCGGAGTGCCCGGACCGGTCGCCTTCTCGACGGGCCAGGCGGTGAACCCGCCGATCATGCCCGGCTGGGACGGCTTCTCGATCCCGGGCTGGTTCGCCGGCCGCTTCGACGTCCCCGTGTTCGTCGACAACGACGTGAACATCATGGCGCTGGGCGAGCACTGGACCCACTGGCGCGACACCGAGCACCTGCTGTTCGTGAAGGTGGGCACGGGCATCGGCTGCGGGATCGTCGCGAACCGCGCCATCCACCGCGGGGCGCAGGGCGCGGCAGGCGACATCGGGCACATCCGCGTCGGCGGGCACGACGACGTGGTCTGCCGCTGCGGCAACACCGGCTGCCTCGAGGCGGTGGCGGGCGGCGGCGCGCTGGCGCGGCGCCTGCGGGAGATCGGCCTGGACGCCGCCAACAGCCGCGACGTGGTGCGGCTCGTCCGTTCGGGCGACCCGCGGGCGGTCCGCATGGTGCGCGAGGCGGGGCGCTCGCTCGGCGAGGTGCTGGCCGCATCGGTCAACTTCTTCAACCCGGCGGTGATCGTGATCGGGGGCGACCTCGGCGAGGTGCACGAGCAGCTGCTCGCGGGCGTGCGCGAGGTGACCTTCATGCGCTCGCTCCCGCTGGCCACCCGGGACCTGAGCTCGGTGCCGAGCCGCCT
>DASXAA010000096.1:0-3478 GCA_036407035.1 Thermoleophilaceae bacterium
ACGGCCCATCCCTGGTTGCCCAAAGAACCAACCGGCCCGCCGTGGCCGGGAGGGTGAAGCAAGCCCGGCCCCCTCAGCGGGCGCCCGCGCGGCGCCCGGTCGCCTCAGCGCCCCCGCACCCTCACACTCCGCGACCGCGCCCCGTTCGCCAGCACGGCCACCACGCGCACCGGCCCTCGGCGCGCGTGCACCCGGCGCACCGCCCGGAACCGCCCTTCGCGCCGGACGTGGGTGCGCGCCAGGACGTGCGCGCCGCGGCGGCTGCGGATTCGGATCGTCACCAGCCGGCCGGAGCGGGCGCGGGCGTGGCCGCGGATCACGAGGCGGCGGCCGCCCCGCGCGGGCCGGCTGCGCACCGAGATCGTGACCGCCCGGTGGCGGGCCCCGCGGGCCTTCGGCCTCGGCGGTCCGGGCATCGACTCCGGGGTGCGCGCCACCCCGCGGCAGGGGCTCGACTGCGCCAGCCTGAAGTCGTTCGCCCGGCGGTTCACGAAGCCCGGCGCGTCCATCAGGTTGGCGCTGCTCTCGAATCCGCCGTCGGCGGCGTTGATGCCGCCGTCGCCGTGGTCGCCCGCGCCGCCGTGGACGCAGTTGCCGCGCACGACGTTGCCGTGGCCGGGCTCGCCGCCCCACCACGACTCCACGTTCTCGCGCACATCCGAGTTGGTGATGACGTTGCCCTCCACGACGTTGTCGCTCGAGGCCGTTCCGCCCTCGCCGGAGAAGATCACCCCGGTCCCGTTCCCGTCGATCACGTTGCCGGTGACGAGCGTGCGCTGCGCGTCGGGGTACAGCTGCACGCCGCGGTCGGCGTTGTCATAGATCCAGTTCTCTGCGATGCGCGCCCCGGAGGCGGCCTCCACGTACACGCCGTGGTCGTGGTTGGTCGCCGGCAGCCGGCCGCAGTCGTGGATGCGGTTCGACTCGATCGTCGCCTCGTCCGCGCGTCCCCATTTGACGTTGTTGCCCATGTCGGACGCACCCAGCAGGAAGCAGATCCCCGTGTTGCGGTTCGTCACGTCGTTGCCGCGGAACGTAACGGCGCCGGCGTTGATCGTCGGGGACGGCAGGTGCTTCGCGTTGCGCCCGTCGAGGAAGAGCCCCTCCACCGTCACGCCGTCGGCGCCCCTCTCGACCCACAGGCGCCCTAGCAGCGTCACGTGCTCCCCGGGCCAGCTGCGCAGGGTCGTCCCGGCCCGCGTGATCGTCACCGACTGCTCGTAGGTCCCGGCGCGCAGGCAGCCGGTCTCGCCGGGCGCCAGCGAGTCAGCCAGTCTCTGGGCCGTCCGGAACGGCGCCGACGGCGTGCCGGGGGCGGAGTCCGATCCGGAGGGGGAGGCGGCACGGGCGCAGACGGGCGCGGCCGTGGACTGGCCGGCCGAGCCGGCGATGCCCGCGGCGATCACGCCAACGGCCGCCAGCGCACGCAAGGGCGTAGGGACAGACGAGCGTCGTGCTCCGTCCACGAGGCCTGCATCGTCGCATGATTGGTGAAGCTTTGCTGCGCAGACGGCCGCCTAGAACATTCGTCCAGGCCGACCCGATCGCTACCGCTCCGGCAGAAGCCCTCCGTAGAGCTCGAACAGCCGCGCCGTCCAGGCCTCGAGGCCCATCCGCTCCCGGATCAGGCGCGCGCCCTCGGACGTCTGCAAAGCAAGCTCCTCGCGATCCGTGTCGAGCACGTCCGCGATCCCGCGCGCCACTCCGGCCGGGTCGCCGGGTACGAGCCGGCAGCCGGGGAACCGGTCGGCGATCAGCGCGTGGCCGGGGATGTCGCTCGCGACCACGGGCACGCCGCTCAGGAGCGCCTCGAGCACCGCGAACGGCATGCCCTCCTTGCGGCTCGAGGAGACGAACACGTCGGCCGCCTCGTACACCGACTGGATCCGGTCCACCTGACCGAGCACCCTCACAGCGTCTCCGAGGCCGAGCCGGTCCCTGTCCGCGACGGCCGCCTCGGGGTCGCCGGCGCGCGTGATCGCCACGACCGGCCGGCCCTGCTCTCGCAGCGCGTGCACCGCTTCGAGCAGGATGTCACCCCCCTTGACGGACCAGTCCCATCCGAGGTGGGCGAGCACCGCGCCGTTGTCCGGGACCCCGAGCTCGGCGCGCGCTGCCTCGCGCCGCTCGGCCGTGGTGGGCGCGAACTCTGCGGTGTCGATCCCGTTCGGGAAGAAGCGCGTCCGCCCGCGCGGCGCCATCCGGCCCACGAGCGCGGCCAGGTGGGGTGCGACGCACAGGATCGCCCCCACCCGGCGCCCGTAGAGCGAGAACTTCACGAGGTTGCGCGCGCGAACGCTCGGACGCGCCTCGGGCGGCGTATGCAGGTGCCAGACGACCGCGCAGTCCCGTCGGCCGCGGGCCGCCAAGACCGCCGGGACGTCGTAGACCGTGAAGTGCGTGTGGAGGATCGTCGGCTCGTCGGGGCGCTCGGCGAGCAGGGCGCCCAGCCGCCCCGCGAGCACCCGCCGCGAGCTCCTCTCGAGGATGCGCACGCGGATCCCGTCCGCCTGGAGCGAGCGCAGCCACGGCCGCTCGCGGGCGGTCTCTGCGAACACCGCCTCGGTCTCCCACCCGTGCTCGCGCGCGGCGAGCGCCGCCGCGCGGACCATCGGGATGGTGGAGCCGGGGTACGGGCCGTCGTAGGCGGCCAGCTGGACGAGCCTCACGGCCGGGACGGTAGTAGCCCGGCGCGCGCGGAGCCCCACAGCTCGGCGAGCTCGGCGGCGGAGACCTCGCGCGTGACCAGCAGCACGCCCGCGTAGACGACCGTCGCGAGCGCCCCGCCGGCAACGAGCAGCAGGAACGCGACCTCCTGAGTCCCGAACAGGGCGAGCACGCCCGCCATCGCCGCTCCCGCCACCAGCGCGCGAGCGAAGCTGACCGCCAGCGGCCGCAGGGGGATGTCGAGCATGCGCTTGACGAGCCAGAGGTGGGCCGGCACGTAGACGGCGTAGGCCACGTCCGTGCCGATCGCGCCGGCAACGATGCCGATCCGGGGAATCAGCACCGCGTCGATCGCCGCGTTCAGCGCCACCGCGCCGACCGCGATCGGCAGGCGCCGGCGCGCCTCGCCGAGGTAGTTGACAGCCATCGAGAGCAGCGGACCCACCCCGGCCAGCAGCACGAAGGGCGCCAGCGCGCGCAGGACCTCCGCCGACTCGGCGTACTCGGACCCCAGCACGAGGTTCACGAGCGGGTCCGCCCAGACGAGTATCGGCGGGATGAGCGCCATCTGGAACAGGACCAGGAGCCGCAGCGACCGCGCGAGCGGCTCCACCTCCGACCCGCTGACCTCGTGGCGGGCCACGCGCGGCGCCACGCCGGCGGCCAGCGCCTGGGCTGGGTACTGGAGGAAGGTGACCATGCGCAGCGCGGCCTGGAACAGCCCGACCGCGCTGGCGCCGATGATCGCCCCGATCAGCAGCACGTCGATCTGCTCGAAGAGGACGAACGCGCCCTCGATCAGGAACAGCGC
>DASXAA010000097.1:0-23970 GCA_036407035.1 Thermoleophilaceae bacterium
CCCCGGTCACGTCGCGGCCGTCGACCCTCACCCGCCCGCCGCTCGGCTTCAGGTGCCCCGTGATCAGGTTCACGAGCGTGCTCTTGCCGGCGCCGTTCGGTCCGATCACGCCGAGCACGGTCCCCTCCTCGACCGCCACCGAAACGCCCGCGAGCGCCTGCACGCCGCCGAAGTTGCGGCTGAGCTCCTGGGTCTCGAGGACGGCGCTCATAAGCGGTATTGGCGGACGGCCTCGAAGAGGGCGATGCGCTTCCGCTGCCAGGCCTCGCGCGTGAAGTTGACGATGCCCATCGGCACGACCAGCACCGCCAGCACGATGATCGCGCCGAAGACGAACGTGTGGTAGTCGGGGAAGTTGTCGCGCAGCCACTCCGACAGGTACTGGAGCGCGACCGCGCCGATCACCGGCCCGAACACCGTGCCCGCACCGCCGAGCACCGCCATCACGACCATCAGCACGGTGATGTCGACCGCGAACATCCGCTCGGGGTAGATCGTGACCTGCTGGAACGCGAAGATCGCGCCCGCCATCGCGGTCAGCATCCCCGAGAGCGCGAACGCGACGACCTTCGCGCGCGTTGTGTTGATGCCCGCGGCCGCGGCGGCCTCCTCGTCCTGCGAGATGGCCTTCAGCGAGTAGCCGAAGCGGCTGCGGGCCACCCACCAGACGATCACGATCGAGGCCACCGCGAGCGCCAGGAAGTAGAAGTAGAAGCCGGTGTTGCCGGGGTAGGAGGTCGTCGCCTTTTCGCCCACCGCCGGCACGGTGATGCCGCGGTTGCCGCCGGTCAGGTCGCCGACATTGATCACGACCTCGCGGATGCCCTCGGCCACGCCGAGCGTCGCCACCGCGAAGTAGTGGCCCTTGAGGCGCAGGATCGGGATCCCCATCAGCACCGCGAACAGCACGCCGATCGCCGCGGCGGCCGGGAGCGTGATCCAGAACCCGGCGCCGGCCTTGGCCATCAGCACCGCGGTCGTGTAGCCGCCGAGCCCGAAGAACACCACGTTGCCGAAGCTCGGGTAACCGGCGAAGCCGCCGATCAGGTTCCACCCCTGGGCCAGAACGACGAACATGAACACGCTGCTGAGCGTGCGCTGCTCCGAGTCGAGCAGCAGGTAGGTGGGCGCCAGCACCAGCACGAGCAGCCCCGCGGCGAAACCCGCCGCCTTCAGCCACCAACCGCGCGAGTGCCCGCTCAGGAGCGCTCCCGGCCGCGGACGCAGCGCGGCGCTGCCGCGGCGTCCGGCGGCGGTGCTCACGCCTCCGCCCTCGCCTCGTAGTACGGCCTGCCCACCAGCCCCGCCGGCCGCACGATCAGCACCAGCACGAGCACGCCGAACGCGATCGCGTTGATCAGCGTGCCGGACAGGTACTGGCCGCCCCACGCCTGCACCAGCCCGAGCAGCACGCCGCCCGCGAGGGCGCCCCACATGTTCCCGAGCCCGCCGAGCACGGCGATCACGAAGCTCTGGAGCGTGAACCCGCCCGCCGACGCCGGGCTGAAGGTGTTGATCGACCCCAGGATCGCTCCGGCCATCGCCGCCAGCGCGGCCGAGAGCCCGAACGTCAGCGCGTAGACGTGCCGCACGTTCACCCCCATCAGCCGCGCCGCCCCGCGGTCCATGCCGGTGGTGCGGACCGCGAGGCCGATGCGCGTGCGCTGCATGAACACCACGAGCGCGAGCGTCACCGCCACCGCCAGCCCGAAGCCCGCCAACCGGCCGTACGGCACCCGCACGTCGCCGAGCGCCAGCGAGTCGGTGCCCCAGCTCGTGTTGATCGCGCGGAAGTCCGCCGTATAGAGCAGCTGGAGGCCCTGCACGATCAGCAGGTCGAGCCCGAACGTCAGCAGCAGCGTCATCCAGATCGGCGCGTTCACGATCTGGTTGATCAGCACGCGCTGGACCACGTAGCCCGCGGCGAACATGGCGGCCGCCGCCACGAACATCCCGAGGTAGGGGTCGAGCCCCATCTCGGTGTTGAGCTTCCAGGCGATGTAGGCGCCACAGACCACGAACGCCCCATGCGCCAGGTTGACGATGTTCATCACGCCCCAGACGAGCGTGAAGCCCACCGCCACGAGCGCGAGCAGACCGCCCTCGAGGAGCCCGTAGACGGTCGCCTGGAGGAACTCGGTCACGGCCGGCGCCCTAGCCGCCGGTGCCCGGCCAGCGGAGCTTCGCCTCGGCCTGGTCCTCCGGGTAGACGGTCTTCACGGCGCCGTCCTGGATCTGGATCGCCGACATCGGCTTGGTCACGTTCTTTCCGCTGTCGTCGAACTTGATCGGCCCGAAGAAGGAGGGCGTGTCGAGGCCCGCCAGCGCGTCCCGCACCTGGCCCGAGTCCGCCGATCCCGCCTTCTCCACCGCCAGCACGAGCGCCAGGCAGGCGGCCGCGCCCTCGGCGCTGTGGTACTCGGCGTCCTGGTTGAAGCGCTCCTTGAAGTCGGCGGCGTAGTCCTGCGCGGTGCCGAAGACCTTGTCCTCACCCTCCACCTGCGGCGTCCACTGGGTCGAGCCGACCACGCCCTCGGCGAGGTCGCCGAGCGCGGCGCGGAAGTCGGGCGTCGGCGGCGCCACCGTCTCGCCGAAGCCCTGCGGCTTCACGCCCAGCTCGCTCGACTGCTTGACGATCGCGATGCCCTCCTCCACGTGGACGGAGCCCACGATCAGGTCGGGCTTCTTGCCGCGCACCTTGGTGAGCGCGGACGAGACGTCGGTCGTGTGCTCCGGGAACGACTCCTGCGCGACGACCTGCATGCCCGCGTCCTTCGCCGCCTTGACGCCGCCCTTGGCCGCGGTCTGCGAGAAGCCGTCGTCGGCGGACAGGAAGGCCACCGTCTTCGGCTTCGGGTTCGCGCCCTCTGCGATCGCGTCGACGATCGCGGCCACGTACTCGGTCGCGGGCGAGAGCACCGCGAACGTGGTCGTGTAGCCCTTCGTGAAGATGTTGTCGTCGGCGCCCGAGCTGTCGACCATCACCTGGCCGTTGCGCTCGATCGCCGCCGCGGCGGCCTCGGTCGACGGCGAGCCGTAGGGACCGAGGATCAGCTTCACGCCGTCGTCGTTGAAGTTGTCGATCAGGCGGGCGGCGGTGTCGGGCTCCGACTTGTCGTCGCTGTAGGTGATCTTCAGCTTCGCCTTCTTGTCGCCGACCTTCACCCCGCCGGCCTCGTTGACCTTCTCCTGGCAGAGCTGGTAGCCCTGCTTGGTGAGCCGGCCCTCCTTCGCCAGCGATCCGGTGAGGGACAGCGCGGCGCCGATCTCGAGGTTGCCGCCCTTGACGCCCCCGCCGCTGTCGTCGTCACCGCCGACCTTGCCGCACGCCGCCGTTCCCACGGCGCACGCGAGCACAATCACCAGGACGAGCCCAAAGCGCAGACGCGAACTGCTCACGTTGTCCTCCCTGTCTCCCTTGGGTCCCTCGCGGGTTACCCAGGCCGCAGGGGATCACACCCGAACTACTCGGTGGCGCTGAACTCCCAGATCGCGACGCCCAGCATCACGAGCCCGAGCGCAAGCACCACGAACGCCTCGAGCAGCGCCGGCACGTGCCAGCCCCACCACGTGACACCCGGGTCGAGCGCCGCCTTCGCGGCCGCGCTGACGTCCAGGTGGTTGAACACGAGACGACGCATCGGGTCGACCGCGTACGTCAGCGGGTCGAGCCGGTTCAGGAACGCCAGCCAGCCGGGCAGGTTCGCCACCGGGAACAGCGCGCCCGAGATGAAGAACATCGGCATGACGATCATCTGCATCACGCCCATGAACGACTGCATCTGCTTCATGCGGGCAGCCACCATCACGCCGAACGCCGTGATCGTGAACGCGAGCAGCAGCTGCAGCGCGAAGATGCCGAGGATCAGAGCAGGCTCGTAGGGAACGTCCACGGCGCCCGCGAGGCAGATCAGGATCGCGCCCTGCAGGCTCGCGACGGTCGCCCCGCCGAGGCACTTGCCGATCACGATCGAGCTGCGCCTTACGGGCGCGACCATCATCTCGCGCAGGAAGCCGAACTCGCGGTCCCAGATGATCGACGCGCCCTGGAACATCGCCGTGAACAGCACGGCCACGCACAGGATGCCGGGGTATATGAAGGTCTTCAGCTCGACGCCGTGAGTGCTCGCGCTCGACAGCTGCTCGAGGCCGTTGCCGAGCACGAACAGGAACAGCAGCGGCTGCACCAGCGCGGTGACGATCCGCAGGCGGTCCTTGCCGAAGCGGATCATCTCCCGCTTCCAGACCGTCTTGATCGCCCGCAGCTCGCCGCGGAAGCTGCGCGGCGGCACCCGCACCCGGATGACCTCGGCGGGGACGGCTGTGCTCGTCATCGCCTCGCCCCCGTCATCACCTGCATGACGATCCGGTTGGCGTGCGCCGGGCCGGACTCCTCGGCGTCGCGGATCGTCGTGCCCGTGTAGGACATGAACACGTCGTCGAGCGTTGGGCGCGAAACGTTGACCGACTTGATCGGCACGCCCAGCTCCGCGAACAGGCGCGGCACGAACTCCTCGCCGCTCGGCACGAAGAAGATCACGGCGTCCTCGTGGGCGCCGGCCTCGAGGCCGAAGACGTCGCCGAGGGCCGCGATCGCCGCCTCGTCGTCCTCGGTCTCGATCCGCACGCGGTCGGCGCCGACGCCCGCCTTCAGCGCCTCGGGGGTGTCGAGCGCGACGATCTCGCCCTGGTCCATGATCGCGATCCGGTCGCAGAGCTCTGCCTCGTCCATGTAGTGCGTCGTCATGAAGATCGTGATCTCCTCGGTCTCGCGCAGCTCGTGGATGTAGCGCCAGATCGAGCTGCGCGTCTGCGGGTCGAGCCCGAGCGTGGGCTCGTCGAGGAACAGCACGCGCGGCGAGTGCATCAGCCCGCGGGCGATCTCGAGCCGGCGCCGCATGCCGCCCGAGAACGTGCGCACCTCGCCGCCGCGGCGCTCCCAGAGGCCGACCATCTCGAGCACCTGCCGCATGCGCGCCGGGACGATCGCCGCCTCCACGCCGTAGAGCTCGGCGTGCAGGCGCAGGTTCTGCTCGGCGGTCAGGTAGCCGTCGAGCGTGGGGTCCTGGAAGACCAGCCCGATGTGGCGGCGCACGTCGTCGCGCTCGCGGACGACGTCGTGGCCGGCCACCAGGGCGCTGCCGCCGGTCGGGTTCGCGAGCGTGCAGAGCATGTTGATCGTGGTCGTCTTGCCCGCGCCGTTCGGCCCGAGGAAGCCGAAGACCTCGCCGCGCGCGACCTCGAAATCCACGCCGCGGACCGCCTCGATCTCGCCGTAGGACTTGCGCAGGTCGCGGACCTCGATCGCCGGGGGCCGCGCCCCGTTCGCCTGCGTGTTCGTGGACATCTGCCTCCAGCTGGTGGAACTTTTCAGCGACTGTAAGTAAGGTAGCACCCGTGGCAACCGCGATGGAGCGCGAGCCGGAGGGCCTGCGCGAGCGCAAGAAGCGCCAGACGCGCGAGACGATCGCCGCGGCCGCGATGCGGCTCTTCAAGCGGCGCGGGTTCGACGCGGTCACGGTCGCCGAGATCGCCGCGGCGGCCGACGTCTCGGAGAAGACCGTCTTCAACTACTTCCCCTCGAAGGAGGACCTCGTCCTGAGCGAGGGCCCGGCGCGCAGGGCGGCGGCGATCGACGCCATCCGCAACAGGCCGCCCGGCACCTCGCTGGTCCAGCCGTTCCGCGAGCTGACGATGGCGTACCTCGACCGCGTTGAGCACGAGCCGCTGGAGTCGCTGGTCGAGATCCCGCGGCTCGTCCTGGCGAGCCGCGCGCTCCAGCAGCGGCTGTTCGTCGGCTGGGAGGAGGAGAGCGCCGTGCTCACGCCGGTGATCGCCGAGGAGACCGGCGCCGCCGAGGGCGACCTCGAGCCGCTGGTGGCGGCGCGGACGCTCGCGTGGACGCACCGGCTCGCCTTCCGTGCCGCCTTCCTGCGCCTGCTCGACGGCGAGGACCAGCGCGAGGTGGCGGCCGACCTCCGGCGCCAGGCGAACCGCGCCTACGACCTCCTGGAGAACGGCCTGGCCGAGTACGGCACGCGCTAGCGCGTACCCTCCCCGCCTCTCATTGGGCGAGGTTCGGCCTCCGCGGGGATGGGCTGGGGAAGAACCCGCCGGATGGCTGGGGAAGGACCCGCCCGCGCCGCCGCCCGGCCCGCGACGGGGGCCGAACGCGCGCCCGCCTCCTGCGGCGGGCCGAACGCGCGCCCGCCGAGTGTGGCCCGTTTCAGTCAACCACTGGTTGACCTAGACCCGCCACACTCGGCCGCCAAGCGCTCCCCGTAACACGCGCGTGCCAAACACGTCGGGCGCGCGTCACACAAGCGGGTTCGCGCGTAACACAGCCGGCGTGGAGGCGAGCAGCCCCGGCCGCCGCCGCCGAGGCGGCCAATGCCGCCGCGCATCGAGCACCCCTGGTTGCTGCCGTGAGCGGCTGGGCGAAGGCGAGCGCCGGCGCGCGCTCTAGGCGACGACGCCGTGCAGCTGGCCGAGCTCGGCCCGGCAGGCGCTGTCGGCCGAGACGCGATACGAGGGGCCGAGCACGATCCGCCGCTCCCCGACCGTGAGCAGGAGCTCGTGCTCGCCAGGGTGGTGGCCCACGACCTCCTTCAGGTCCTCGAGGAACGAGTCCGGCACGCCGGGTGAGACGCGCAGCATCAGCCGCTTGACGACCGGCGCGATCGCGGCCTGCTCGGTCGCGCGCAGGATCTCCTCCTGGCTCGGCTCGAACGGCTCAACCTCCTGGGCCACCAGCTTCGTCTCCCCCGCCTCCTTGTGGTCGACGCGGCCGCGCACGATCACGATCTTGTCGACGTCGACCTTGTCGGCGTTCTGCGCGTAGGCGGAGTTGAACACGAGCAGCTCGACCTGGCCCTCGAGGTCGTCGAGGGTGGCGAACATCATCGGGTCGCCCTTCTTCGTGCGGATGCGCTTGCACTCGGCGATCATGCCGCCGACCGTGACCCACTCGCCGTCGGGCTTGCCGGCCAGGTCGGCGATCCCGCAGTCGGCACGAGCCCTGAGCGCGTGGCGCACCTCCTTCAGCGGGTGGCTCGAGAGGAACAGCCCGAGTGTCTCCTTCTCCCAGGCGTTCAGCACCTCGCGCGCGTCCGGCAGCGCGGGCACCGGCAGCTCGTGGTGGGCTTGGGCGTCCTCGCCGGAGTCGTCGAGGTCGAAGAACGACGACTGGCCCATGAGGGCGTCCTGCTGGGCGATCTGGCCCGCGGCCTGGGCCTGCGCGAGCACCTCCATCAGGCCCGTGCGCGTGGCGCCGAGCGAGTCGAGCGCGCCGCACTTGACGAGCGACTCGATCGCCTTCTTGTTGACCATGCGGCCGTCCACGCGGCGGCAGAAGTCCCAGATCGACCCGAACGGGCCGTCCTCCTCGCGCGCGCGCAGGATCGCGGCGACCGCCTGCGAGCCCACGTTCTTCACCGCGTCGAGCCCGAAGCGGATGTTGCCGCCGACGACCTTGAAGTCGTGCCCCGACTCGTTCACGTCCGGGGGCAGCACCTCGATCCCCATGTCCTCGCACCTGGCGACGAAGAACGGCACCTTGTCCTTCGTCGACATCACCGAGCTGATCAGCGCCGCCATGTACTCGGCCGGGTAGTTGGCCTTGAGCCACGCGGTGCGGTACGAGATCAGCCCGTAGCAGGCCGCGTGGGAGCGGTTGAAGGAGTAGTCGGCCGCCGCCTCGTTCACGGCCCACAGGTCCTGGATCACGCGCTCGTCGGTGCCGGTGGCGCGGGCGCCCTCGAAGAAGCGGTCGCGCAGGGCGGCCATCTTGTCGCGCAGCTTCTTGCCGATCGCCTTGCGCAGGTCGTCGGCCTCGGGGCCGGAGAAGCCGGCGATCGACTTGGCGATCTGCATCGACTGCTCCTGGTAGAGGATGACCCCGTACGACGACTCGGTGATCGGGCGCAGGCGCGGGTCGGCGTACTGCACCGCCTCGGGGTTGCGCTTGTTGCGCGCGTAGGTGTCGATGAAGCGCATCGCGCCCGGCCGGTACAGGGCGTTCAGCGCGACCACGTCGTTGAACTCGGTCGGCCGCACCTTGCGCAGGGCGTCCTGCATGCCGTCGGACTCGAACTGGAACACGCCGATCGAGTCGCCCCGCTGCAGCATCTCGTACGTCTTCTCGTCGTCGAGCGGCAGCGCGCTCATGTCCGGGCGCGCGCCGGTGGACTCCTCGATGATGTCGAGCGCGGCCTCGATCACGTCGAGGTTGCGCAGGCCGAGGAAGTCCATCTTCAGCAGGCCGATCTCCTCGATCGGCTTCATCGAGTACTGGGTGACCGTGCGGAACGCCCGCTCGCCGTTCTCCCCCGCGGGGCCACTCTTCTCCTCCGCCAGCTGCAGCGGCACGATGTCGGTCAGCGGCCGGTCCGCGATCACGACCGCCGCCGCGTGGATCGACGAGTTGCGGACGATGCCCTCCAGGCCCTTCGCCACCTCGATGATCTGGCGCGCCTCGGCGTCGGTGTCGTACACGCGGCGCAGCTCCGGCTCCTCGGTCAGGTAGGCGTCGAACGACTTGGAGCGGCCCATGATCGGCTCAGGGATCAGCTTCGCGATGCGGTCGCCCGCGCCGTAGTCGAAGCCGAGCACGCGGGCGGCGTCGCGCGTGGCCGCGCGCGGGAACATGCGGCCGAACGTGACGATCTGGGCGACCGACTCGCGGCCGTACTTGTCGGCCACGTACTGGATCACGCGGTCGCGCCCCTTGACCGAGAAGTCGATGTCGATGTCCGGCATCGACACGCGCTCGGCGTTCAGGAAGCGCTCGAAGAGGAGGTCGTACTCGAGAGGGTCGACGTCCGTGATCCGCAGCGCGTACGAGACGATCGAGCCGGCGGCCGACCCGCGACCCGGCCCCACCGCGATGCCGCTGTCCTTGGCGAACTTGACGAAGTCCCAGACGATCAGGAAGTAGGCCGAGAAGCCCATCTTCTCGATCACGCCGAGCTCCATCTCGAGCCGCTCGACCGCCGCGGCGGGGGGCGGGTCCCCGTAGCGCTCGCGGAGGCCCTCGTGGGCGACCCGGCGCAGGTAGGCCTCCTCGGGCTCGCCGTCCGGCGTGGGGAAGCGCGGGATCAGCATCTTGCCGAGCTCGATCTCGACGTCGCAGCGCTCGGCGATCTCGAGCGTGCTGGCGAGCGCCTCCGGCCACTGCGCGAACGCCTCCGCCATCTCGGCCGAGTCCTTCAGGTAGAACTCGTTCGTGTCGAAGCTCAGCTTCGGCTCGCGCAGGGTGCTCTTCGTCTGGACGCACAGCAGCGCCTTGTGGTTGTCGTAGTCCTCGCGGCGCAGGTAGTGCACGTCGCCGGTGGCCACCAGCGGCCGCCCGAGCTCGCCGGCGATCCGGACGATCCCCTCGTTCGCCCTGTCCTGCTCGGCCACGCCGTTCTTCTGCACCTCGAAGTAGACGTCCTCCGGGCCGAAGACCTGGATCAGGTCGTCCACGTGTGCCCGGGCGTCCGCGGACGTGCCGTCCACGAGGCGGCGGCAGAAGCGCGACTGGAGGCAGCCGGTGAGCGCGATCACCCCGTCGGCGTAGCGGGACAGCAGGTCGAGGTCGACGTTCGCCTTCCCGCGCCGGTAGCCCTCGAGGAAGCCGGCCGAGCTGAGCTTGACGAGGTTGCGCAGGCCGCCGTCGTCCTCGGCGAGGAGCGTGAGGTGGTTGCGCTCGTAGCGGATGGCGTCGCTGTGGATGTCGTCGACCAGGTAGGCCTCGAGGCCGACGACGGGCTTGATCCCGTGGCTGCGGCAGGCCTTGTAGTGCTCCACCGCCCCGTTCATCACGCCGTGGTCGGTGAGGCCGAGCGCCGGCTGGCCGAACGCCGCGGCGCGCTCGGCGAGGGCCTCGATCCGGCAGGCGCCGTCGAGCACCGAGTACTCGGAGTGCACGTGGAGATGGGCAAAGCTCATCGGGGTCCTCGAATATAGATTCGCGTCCGGACCGCTCGCCCTCGGTCGGCGCTCGTTGCGGACTTCTTATCCGGGCTTGACGTGCGCCTCCCTACGGTCGGGGCCATGACCCGCCCGTCAAGCCTGTGGGCCGACACCCGGCCGCCCGAGGCCGATCCGCCGCCTCCGCCGCCCCCTCCACCCGCCGAGCCGCCGCCTCCCGCGCCCCGCCGGCGGGCGCCGGTCGCGGCGATCGCGGCTTGCCTGGCCGTCGTCCTGGCGGGCGCGGCGCTCGTGGCCGCCCTGCGGGCGGACGACGGCGGCGGCAACGAGGGCCCGCAGACCGCGTCCGGCAAGCCGCAGGCAACGGTCGCGCCGGTCGTGCGCTCGAGCGGCACGACGCCGCGCGGCACCGTCGAGAGGGTGGCGGCGGCCACCAGCCCGGGCGTGGTCCAGATCCAGGCCGGGAACGCGACCGGCACCGGCTTCGTCGTCGGCGCCGACGGCACGATCGTCACGAACGCCCACGTCGTCGGGTCGAACGAGACCGTGCAGGTCCGCTTCGACGACGGGGCGCGCGAGGTGAGCGGGCGCGTGCTCGGCACCGACCAGTCCTCCGACCTGGCCGTCCTGCGCGTCGACCCGGGCCAGGCGGGCGCCCTGACGGTGCTCCGGCTCGCCGACTCGGATGACGTGCAGGTCGGCGACTCCGTGATCGCGATCGGCTACCCGTTCGGCCTCGACCGGACGGTCACGGCCGGCATCGTGTCGGGCGTGGGCCGCTCGATCCAGGCGCCGGACGGCTTCTCGATCGACCACGCGATCCAGACCGACGCCGCAATCAACCCCGGCAACTCCGGCGGCCCGCTGCTCGACGAGCAGGGCCGCGTGATCGGGGTGAACGCGCAGATCGAGAGCGGCGGCAACGGCCGCGGCAACGTGGGGATCGGCTTCGCGGTGCCGTCCAACGACGTGCTGAAGGACCTGCCGTCGCTGCGGCGCGGACAGCAGGTCAGGCATCCCTACCTGGGCGTGTCCCAGGTCGACGACCCCGCCGGCGGCTCGCGCGTGGCCGAGGTGGTGTCGGGCAGCCCGGCCGAGCGGGCGGGCGTGCGGACCGGCGACGTGATCGTGTCGATCGACGGCAAGCCGATCCAGGACGCCGAGGACGTGTCGAGCGCGCTCGACGGCCATCAACCCGGCGACCGCGTGAAGGTCGAGGTGCGGCGGGGCTCCGGCCGGCAGACCGTCGAGGTCGAGCTCGGCAACCGGCCGGCCCACAGCCCGTGAGCTTCCGCGAGCCCGCCTTCCTAGCCGCGCTCGCCCTCGTGCCGCTGGCGGTCGCGCTCTACCTGCACGAGCAGCGCGGACGCCGGCGCGCCGGCCTCGCCTTCGCCACCGCCGCCACGATGCCGTCGGTGGCGCCGCAGCGGCCGCGCTGGCGCCGGCACCTCCCGATGATCGTCTACGGCGCCGCGGCGGCGGCGCTCGCGATCGCGCTCGCGCGGCCGGAGGCGACCGTGGCGGTGCCGGACGAGCGCGCCTCCGTCGTGCTCGCGCTCGACCAGTCCGGGTCGATGGCCGCCACGGACGTGGCGCCCTCGCGGCTGCAGGCCGTGAAGAGCGCCGCGGACACTTTCCTCGACGGCGTGCCCGGCCAGCTGCGCGTCGGCGCCGTGGCCTTCAACCACAAGGTGCGCCGGATCGCGGCGCCGAGCCGCGAGCGCGACGGCGTGCGGGCGCTCGTGGACGGGCTGCGCCCGAGCGGCGGGACCGCCACCGGCGAGGCACTCGAAGCCTCGGTGCGGCTCGTCCGCCGCGAGGCGCGGCGGGCCGGCAAGCACCGCGCGGCGGCGATCGTGCTGCTCTCGGACGGCGAGTCCACGCACGGCCGCGACCCGATCCCGGTCGCGCGCGAGGCGGCCAAGCTGCGCGTGCCGATCTACACGGTCGCGCTCGGCACGGACGCCGGCACGATCGAGGTGCGGACCCGGGACGGCGGAACGACGCAGCGCTCAGTGCCGCCGGACCCGGAGACGATGCGGCAGATCTCGCGCATCAGCCACGGCCGCACGTTCGACGCGAAGGACGCGCACGAGCTTTCGTCGGTGTACGCGAGCCTGGGCTCTCGCGTGGGCACGCGCAAGGAGCAGCGCGAGCTGACCGCCGCGTTCGCCGGCGTGGCCGCGCTCCTGATGGCCGGCGGCGGCCTGATGTCACTACGCTGGTTCGGACGGCTGCCCTAAACGGGAAGCAACCGTTCCTCCGCGGCGTCCGTACTACCAGGACGAACGACCATGGAGGCAACGATGCGAAAGACTGCACTGTCCCTTGCCCTTGTATGCGCGGCCCTCGCCGCCGCGGCGCTGCCCGCCGCCGCTGCCGGCCCGAGCGCCAACGCCGCGAAGACCAAGAAGGTCAAGATCGGCGACGAGTTCTTCAAGAGCAAGAACATCACGATCAAGAGCGGCGACAAGGTCAAGTGGGTCTGGGTCGGCTCCGAGGACCACGACGTGGTCGTCACCTCCGGGCCGCGCAAGTTCCACTCGAGGACGCAGTCGTCTGGTAGCTACTCGAAGACCCTGCGCAAGCGCGGCACCTACAGGTACCTGTGCTCCGTCCACCCGGACGTCATGCGGGGCAAGGTCGTCGTGAAGTAGCGCGCGGGCGGGAATGCCCCCGCTCGCGTGAGCGTCAGCAGGGGTCATGAGACGAATGCTGACACTCGTGATCCTGGCGGCGGCGGCGGCGGCGCTCGCGCTCGCGGCCGCCTCACCCGCCTCGGCGTCCACCACCGCCCCGCTGGCCGAGACCGACGACGGCGGCTGCGGAGTCGTCGTGGGCGGCGGCGGCGGCGGCGAGGAACCGGCCGAGGACGACGAGGACTCCGAGGAGGACGAGGCCGGACAGGGGCCGGCGAGCGGCCCCAGCTGCGACCCCGAGCCGCCGCCGCCCGCGACCACCGGCGGGGGCTGGGGCGAGGGCGACGACGACGGCGACGGTATCCCGAACCGCGACGACACGCTCGACCCGTTCGACCCCGACGCCGACGCTGACGGCGACGGCGTGCCGAACGGCGTGGAGGACGGCTACGACCGCAACACGGCCGACTCCGACGGCGACGGGCTGCCCGACGACCTCGACACGCTCAACCCGTACGACCACGACGACGACGGGATCGACGACTGGGACGACCCCGACTGGTCGGACGGCCCGTCGGCCGACGCGGACGGCGACGGCATCCCGAACGGGAGCGACGCCAACGACAAGGACGGGCCGGCCGGCGACAGCGACGCCGACGGCGTCCCCAACCAGGCGGACCCGAACGACGAGGACGGGCCCGGGGGCGATCCCGACGGCGACGGCGCGCCGAACCGCAGCGACCCGACGCCGGGCGGCGGCGGACGCTGCCCCGCCTCGCGTCCGGTGGCGCGAGTGAGCACGACCGAGCGGACGACGACCGGGACCGGCGGGTGCGGATGACCCGGTAGCTACCGTGAGGGGGGTGCGGCTGCTCGGCCTGACCTCCACGATCGCCGTTGGACTCACGCTGCTCGCGATGGCGATCGCGGGGATCACGGCGCTCGACGGGCGGCTGGAGGCGGGCACGCCGCCGAAGCCGCCGACCACGTACGACGTCTCGTACCCGGAGAAACCGCCCCACGGCTGCCGGCACCACCACCGCGACGCCGTGCAGCCCGAGGCGCCCCCGCCCGCCGGCTGGACGGAGAGCTAGCCGGCGCCGCTTGTCGCGCGGCCCGGGCTTCGCCGCCCCCCGGTGCCCCGGGCGTTTCTTGGCTGGGGAACAGGTGGTGGTTCCCCGGCGGCCCGACGGTCCTCCGCCCGCTTCCCGGCGGCTCGGTCCCGCGGGTGTGGGTGCAGTTCGGCATCAAATACGACCATAAGTGCGCCCACACTCCCGGCGCCGCGCCGCCGCCGGCCTACCCCTCCCGCGGCAGCGCAACCTCAACGGTCAGCCCGCCGCCGCGCCGCGGCGCTATCCACAGCTCGCCCCCGTGGGCCTCGCTCACGCTGCGCACGATCGACAGTCCGAGGCCCGCGCCGCGGCCGTCCCGGCGGTCCAGCCGCTTGAACGGCTCGGCGAGCTGGGAGGCGGCGGCCCGGTCCAGGTCGGGCCCGCTGTTCTCCACGCGCAGCCGCGCGGCCCCGTCGGCGGCCCACACCTCCACGCGCGCCCAGCCGCCCGGGTGGTTGTGGCGCACGCCGTTCTCCACCAGGTTCGCGATCAGGCGCTCGATCAGGCGGCGGTCGCCGCGGGTGCGGGCGCGGTCGGGGCGGAGCTCGAGCCGGACGCCGGCCGGCCCGGCCTCGTCCTCCACCGCGCGGATCGCGTCGCGCGCCACCTCGGACAGCTCGAGCGGCTCGCGGTGCAGCATGCCGCGCTCGCTGCGGGCGAGCACGAGCAGCCCGTCGAGCAGCGCCTCCGTCCGCTCGGTGGCGGCCACCACCGCCTCGGCCATCTCGCGCAGCTCCTCCGGGTCGGGCTCGGGGTTGGCGAGCGCCACCTCGGCCTCGGCGCGGATCACGGTCAGCGGGCTGCGCAGCTCGTGGCTCACGTTGGCCGCGAACCGCCGCTGCGCCTCGAACGACTCGCTCAGGCGGTCCAGCATCGAGTCGAGCGTGTCGGCCAGCTCGCGCAGCTCGTCGTGCGGACCGCTCAGCCCGATCCGCTCGTCGAGGTGCTGCTCCGACACCCGGCGCGCCGTGCGCGTCATCCGGCTGAGCGGCGAGAGCACCCGCCCGGCCACGACCCAGCCGAGCGCCACCGCCACGATGAGCGTCCCGGCGAACGCCAGGACGTACTGCAACCCGAGGTCGGAGAGGGCGTCGTGCGCGAACCCGTCGGGAAGCGTGCGGTGCAACTGGCGGCCCACGAGCCACCAGCTGAGCCCCAGGAGCAGCGCCGCGGACGCTCCGAAGAGCAGTGCGTAGAGCGCGGTGAGGCGAACGCGGACGGTGGGGCGCGGCAGCTTCACACCCGGTAGCCCGCTCCCTTGACGGTCTCGATCAGCGGCGGGTCGCCGAGCTTGCGGCGCAGGGTCGAGATGGCCATCCGGACCGTGTTGGTGAACGGGTCGGCGTTCTCGTCCCACACCCGCTCGAGCAGCTCGCCCGGGCTGACGGCCGCGCCGTCGGCGGCCAGGAGGGTCTCGAGCACGGCGAACTCCTTCGGCGTCAGGTCGAGCTGGCGGCCACCGCGCTCAGCGGTGTGGCGCGCCGGGTCGAGCACGAGGTCGGCGGCCCGCAGCACCGGCGGCCGCGCGCGGCCGGCGCGCCGCTCGAGCGCGCGCACGCGCGCCACCAGCTCCGCGAACGCGAACGGCTTCGCCATGTAGTCGTCGGCGCCGAGCGAGAGCCCGTCCACGAGGTGCTCGACCCCGCCGGACGCCGTCAGCATCAGGATCTTGAGCCCGGGCTCCTCGGACCGCAGCGTGCGGCACACGTCGTCGCCGTGGACGCCGGGCAGGTCGCGGTCGAGGACGACCACGTCGTAGTCGAACACGCGCGCCTTGTAGAGGGCGTCGTCGCCGTCGAGGCTGACGTCCACGGCCATCCCCTCGCGGCGCAACCCGCGCGCGACGGCCTCGGCGACGCGCCGCTCGTCCTCCGCCACCAGCACACGCATGGCCAGAGCTTCGAGCATCTACCTAAAGGGGCCCTGAACCCTTACGCAGGCTTGACACGCGCCTCCGTACGGTGCGGGCCATGACCGATCCACGCATCGCACTCGAGACCGCCCTGTACGAGGTCAAGCGCGTGATCGTCGGCCAGGACGCGATGCTCGAACGGCTGCTCGTGGCCCTGCTGGTAGGCGGGCACGTGCTCCTCGAGGGCGTGCCCGGGCTGGCGAAGACGCTCACGATCAAGACGCTCGCCCGCGCGCTCGGCGGGAGCTTCAGCCGCGTGCAGTTCACGCCGGACCTGGTGCCGTCCGACCTCGTCGGCACGCGCATCTACCGCCCCGACCACGGCGACTTCGACGTCGAGCTCGGCCCGGTGCTCTGCAACTTCCTGCTCGCGGACGAGATCAACCGCGCCCCGGCCAAGGTCCAGTCGGCGCTGCTCGAGGTGATGCAGGAGCAGCAGGTGACGATCGGCGGCCGCAGCTACCCCACGCCCTCGCCGTTCCTCGTGCTGGCCACCCAGAACCCGATCGAGTCCGAGGGCACCTACCCGCTGCCCGAGGCCCAGGTGGACCGCTTCCTGATGAAGCTGCTGGTGGACTACCCCTCGCCCGGCGACGAGGAGGCGATCGTCAGCCGCTCGATCGACCAGCCGGCCGAGATCGAGGAGCGCGTGTCGGCCATGGACCTGCTCCAGTACCGCCAGATCGCCCGCGACGTGTACGTGGACCGGTCGGTGATCGCCTACGCGGTCGAGCTGGCGGACGCCACCCGCCGCCCGGAGCGGCACGGGCTGCCGGAGCTGCGTGAGCTGATCGAGTACGGCGCCAGCCCGCGCGGGCCGATCGGCCTGGTGCAGGCGGCCCAGGCGCTCGCGCTGCTGCGCGGCCGCGACTACGCGCTGCCGCGCGACGTGCGCGACCTAGCCCCCGACGTGCTCCGCCACCGGCTCGTGCTCAGCTACGACGCGCTCAGCGACGGCGTGCAGCCCGACGAGGTGCTCACGAAGGTCTTCGACGCGGTCGACCAGCCGACGCACGAGACCCTGGAGCCCGACCGGCTCGTGGCGTGAGCCGCGCGGGCGGGCATCCCGACGTCCGCCCGCCGGCCGGGCGGCAGGGCCCCGGGCCGGTGCCGGCGTCGCGCGTGGAGGCGCTCGATCTCGTGATCGCGCGCCGCGCGGGCGGCGTGCTGCCCGGCGAGCGGCCCGCGCCCGGCGTGGGCGCCGGGCTCGAGCTCGCCCAGCTGCGCCCCTACCAGCCGGGCGACGACGTCCGCCGCCTCGATCCCGCCGCCACCGCCCGCACCGGCATGCCGCACGTGCGCCTGCAGGTGCCGGAGCGGCTGCTCACCACCTGGCTCGTGCTCGACCTCTCGCCCTCGATGGCGTTCGGCACCGCCGATCGGCTGAAGTCCGACGTCGCGGACGGCGCCGTGTCCGTGATCGGCCGCCTCGCGACCCGTCGCGGCGGCCGCGTGGGGCTGCTCACCTGCGGCGCGCCCGTGCAGCGGGTGCTGCCGCCGCAGAGCGGCCGCGGCGTGCTCGCCGCGCTCCGGCGCGTGATCGACGAGGGCGTTGCCGCCGACGGCACCGAGCCCGCCGCCACGCTCGCCGACACGCTCACGCGGCTCGGACGCACGGCGCGGCAGCCGGGGCTCGTGGTGGTCGTCTCGGACATGCGCGGCCCGATGGACTGGACCGGGCCGCTGCGGCGGCTCGCCGCGCGGCACTCGGTGCTCTGCGTCGAGGTGTTCGACCCGCGCGAGGGCGCCCTGCCCGCCGTGGGACAGCTGCGGCTGGTGGACCCGGAGACGGGCCGCCAGATCGAGGTGGACACCGGCAGCGCGCGGTTGCGCGAGCGCTACGCCGACGCCGAGCGCAGCCGCCGCGACGCGCTCGCCGACGAGCTGCGCCGCGCCGGCGCCGACCACTTGGCCCTCTCGACCGAGGGGCAATGGCTCCGCGAGCTGGGGCGGCGGCTGCGGTGAGCTTCGCCTCGCCCGTCTACCTGCTCGCGCTGCTGGGCGTCCCGCTCGCGCTCGGCCTCTACCTGCTCGCGCGCAGGCGCTCGCGCCGCTACGCGGTCCGCTTCACCGGCGTGGAGACGCTCGCCGGGCTGCTCGGCACGGTGCCCGCCTGGCGCAGGCACCTCCCCGCGGCGCTCTTCATGGCGGCGCTCGCCGCACTGGCCCTCTCGCTCGCGCGGCCGGAGCGCACGGTCGCGGTGCCGGTCGACAAGGCGTCGGTCGTAGTCGTCACGGACGCGTCGCTGTCGATGCTCGCCACGGACGTGTCGCCGAGCCGCCTCGACGCCGCCCGCAGCGCCGCGCACTCGTTCCTCGACGACGTGCCGGACGGGCTGAGGGTCGGGTTCGTCGGCTTCTCCGACACGCCGCACACGCTCGAGGATCCCACCACCGACCACGGCACGGTGAGCGACGCGCTCGACAGCCTGCGCGCCGACGGCGGCACCGCCACCGGCGACGCCGTGCTGGCGGCGCTCGAGATGCTCGCGGGCGAGCAGGGCAAGGACGCGGGCAAGGGCCGCAAGCGGCCGCCGGCGGCGATCGTGCTGCTGTCGGACGGCAAGGCCACGACGGGCACGGACCCGCTCGAGGCGGCGCGCCAGGCCAAGAGCCGGCACGTGCCGATCAACACCGTGGCGCTGGGCAAGTCCTCGGCCACGGTGCCCGGTCCGGGCGGCCAGCCGATCCCGGTGCCGCCCGACCCCGAGACGCTGCGCGAGATGTCGCAGATCTCCGGCGGGCGGGCGTTCACGGCCGACGACGCCGACGAGCTCGACGGCGTCTACAAGCGGCTCAGCTCGCAGCTCGGCACGAAGAAGGAGAAGCGCGAGATGACCGCGGGCGTGGCCGCGGCCGGACTCGCGCTGCTGCTCGGCGCCGCCGGGCTCGGAGTGCGCCGGACGGGCCGCCTCCCCTAGAGCAGCTCGAGCAGCCTGTCGACGAACTCGGCCTGGGCCGGGTTGATCTTCTCGCGCGCGGCGCCGGGGCCGAACCAGCCGGCGCGGTCGACCTCCGGGAAGGTCGCGAACCGCCCGGACCGCGGCGGCCACTGCATCGTGAAGGTGTTGCTGCGGATCGCGTCGGCGTCGACGTCGCCCTCGAGCGCCCAAGCGGTCACGACCTTGCCGCCCTTCTGGCGCACCGAGCCGAGCTCGACCATCTCGCCGTCGGGCGCCGGCGACCCGAGCTCCTCTTCGAACTCGCGCAGCGCGCACTGACGCGGGTCCTCGCCGTCGCCGTACTCGCCCTTCGGGATCGACCACGCGCCCGCGTCGCGGCGGGCCCACACCGGCCCGCCGGGGTGAACGAGCAGGACCTCGGGCTCCTCTTCCGCGATGCGGTAGAGGAGGATGCCCGCGCTACTCCTCGCCACCGCCTGCGGCACGCGCAGCGACGAGCCCGCCGACCAGTACGAGCAGCACGGTCGCGCCCGCCCCGATCTTGACCCGGTTCTCGGCCATCTTCTTCTTGGCCACGCGCGTCCCGATCTGCCACGTGATCCAGCCCAGCACGGTGTATCCGCGATTGCTCATGTGTCTCCTTCTTCCCGGTTGCGCACCCTGTACGCCATCCGCGACTGCAGGCTCCACAGCTCGATGAACCCCGGGCTCGCCTGCTGCGAGAACAGCCCGCCGGACTCGCCGAATCCTGCCAGGGCGGGGTCGTAGAGCGCGTTCGGCGACCGCCGCGCGACCGCCCGCACGCTGCCCTTGTAGAGCCGCACCGTGATCTCGCCGGTGACCTGCTCGTTGACGGAGTCCATCAGCGCGTTCAGGTCGGACAGCAGCGGCTCGTACCAGAGCCCCGCATACACGAGGTACGCCCAGTGGTCGTCCAGGTGCGGCTTGAACGTGTTCTGGTGGATCGTGCCCACCAGCTTCTCGAGCTCCTTGTGCGCCGTGAGGATCACCGCCGCCGCCGGCACCTCGTAGAGGTCGCGCACCTTGAGCCCCACGATGCGGTCCTCGATGTGGTCCACGATCCCGGCGCCGTGGCGGGCGCCGATCTCGCCGGCGCGCTCGAGCAGCTCGACCAGCGGCAGCCGCTCGCCGTTCAGCGCGACCGGCCGCCCGCGCTCGAACTCGACCGTCAGGTCCTCCGGCTCGTCCGGCGCCTCCTCCGGCCGCGTGACGAGCTGGAACACGTCGTCGCGCGGGGGCTCCTCGATGTCCTCGATCGCGCCGCCCTCGGACGATCGCCCCCACAGGTTGTCGTCGATCGAGTACGGCACGGTCTCGGTGCCGCCCTTCACCGGGATGCCGTGGTCGCGCGCGTAGGCGATCTCCTCCTCGCGGCCCATCTGCCAGCCGCGCACGGGCGCGATGATCTTCAGGTCCGGGTCGAGCGCGATGACGGTCGACTCGATCCGCACCTGGTCGTTGCCCTTGCCGGTGCAGCCGTGGGCGACCGTGTCGCAGCCGGACATGCGCGCGTGCTCGACCGCCAGCTTGGCGATCAGCGGCCGGCCGAGCGCGGTGAAGAGCGGGTAGCCGCCGCCGTAGAGCGCGTTGGCCTTGATCGCCGGGAGCACGTACTCCTCGGCGAACTCCTCGCGCGCGTCGACCACGTGGCACTCGAGCGCCCCGAGCTTGAGCGCCTTGCCCCTGATCACCTCGTAGTCCTCGCCCGGCTGCCCGAGGTTGACCGTGAGCGCCACCACCTCGGCGTCGTACTCGTCCTGGATCCACTTGAGCATCACGCTCGTGTCGAGGCCGCCCGAGTAGAGCAGCAGCACGCGGCCGACCTCGCCGGGCTCTGCCTCGTACGAGGCGGTCTTGATCAGGGTGTGGCGCTCTTCGGCCATCGAGGGGCGTGCACGCTACCGAAGGCCGCCGCTCACGGCGGCCGCAGCAGCAGGCAGTACAGGCGCTCCGCGACGGTCTCGGCGCTCGTCGGCGTGAGCGTCAGGGTGCCGGCCCCGTCCGGCTCCACGAGCCAGAGGCCGCCGCCGTCGCCGCCGTCCATGCCGGAGAGCGCCTCGCCAACGACCGCGCCGTCCGCCTCGGTCCAGGTGGAGGCCGCGTGCCACGAGATGCGCCGCCCGGCGACGAGCGCGAGCAGGCGCTCGCCCGGGTCGCCGCCGAGGCCGGCCCGCGCCAGCTCGCCCGCCGCCTCCTCGCGCCGGCCGCCGTCGACCAGCTCCACGAGGGTCTCGAGCAGTCCGGCCGCCAGCGCGATCGGGGTGGCGGGCGAGACCTCGGGCCGCGGACGCAGGCTGATCGCGGTGGTCAGGACCGCCGGCAGCTCGAGCGGCGGCAGCCGCGTCAGGTCGTAAGCCCCGGTGTCGAGGACTCGCCCGAGCACGCCGCCCGCCTCACCGGCCCAGACCCGGTACGAGACCTCCCCCTCGCGCGTGAGGCAGTCGATCGCGACCCGCACGCGGGGCGCGACCACCGCCGGCACGATCTCCGCCGCGGCGCCGGTCAGGCGGCCCTCGCTGAGGGCTCCGAGGCGCTCCAGCCCCGCCAGCGCGGCGCGCCCGTCGGCGTCGTCGAGCAGCGCGTGCCGGCCCGGCCCGGCCAGGAGGCACGCGGCCGCGAGCTCCTCCTCGCTCAGCCGGATCCGGATGTGCCCCTCCACGGCGTCCCCAAAAGGTGTTTCGCCTGGCTTTACGTGGGTTATATAGCCTGAGCGTCGATGAGTGGTTTCGAGGTGGTCACGGGCAGCCTGCGGCAGACGGCCGGCCGCGCCCAGTCGGTCGGCGGCCGCCTGGTCGAGCTGGGCGGCCACGCGCGCGGGATCCGGTCGCCCGGAGAGCCGAAGCGCACATCGGCGAGCCTCGAGCGCTTTGCGAGCACCTGGTCCGCGGGCGTAGCGGACCTCGGCCACGGCGTGCGGGGCATCGGCCTCTCGACGGACGCCGCGGCGTCGCTCTACGACGTGACGGACCGCGGCGCCATGCCCCAGTGAGCGGGACCGGGCCCGAGGGCCTCCCCTGGCCGGAGGGGGACCCGGGCGGCCTCCGCGCCGCCGCCGACCGTGCCGTGAGCGTGGCGAACCAGCTCGACTTCGAGGGCACCGGGCTCGTGTCGCTGTCCGACCCGCTCGGATGGCAGGGGACCGCTCAGTACGCGTTCGCCGGCTCGGTCACGCGCCACTCCGCCGCCGTCGGGCGCGCCGCCGACGCGTTCCGCGACGCCGCGACCGCCCTGCGCTCGCTCGCCACGACCGTCGAGCACGAGCAGAAGCGGGTCGAGGATGCCGCCAAGAAGCTGCACGAGGCGCGCGCCGCGGCGCAGCGCGCCCAGGACCTCGCGATCTCGGCGCGCGACGCCGCCGACACGGCGCAGGCCACAGCGAGCGGCTTCAACCCGTTCGGGGGCTCGCCGCTCGGTCTCCTGGAGGCGAGCGCCACGCAGGCGGAGCAGGACGCGCGCGCCGCCGAGCGCACCGCGGCCGCCGCCTGGGACCACGAGGCCGACGTCGAGCGCTGGGCCTACAAGGAGGCCTACGACGCGGTGCACAAGGTCGAGCACCAGGACGGCGCCACCGCCGACCGGATCGCGAGCCTCGGCATCGTGCCCGAGGACGGGCCGGCCGCCTGCCCGGCCGGGCCGATCCCGGTAACGGGCAACCCGCTGCGCGACCTGGGCCACTGGGTCTTCGGCAACACGCCCTCCTACTCCAAGGCCTCGCTCGCCTTCTGGCTCGCCTCACCGCCGCCGCCCCCGCCCCCTCCACCGCCGCCGAAGAAGGAGGAGCACCACACGAACTGGTGGGTCGTCGGCGGCCTCGGACTGGCCACCGCCGCGCTCACCGTCGCCGACATCGCCCAGCTCGGGCTCGACCCGGCCACCGACGGCGCGACCGTCGCGCTCGGCGCGGAGACGGTGGCCGCGGCCGGAGGTGAGGCCGTGGCGGAGACCGCCGCCGAGACGGCGGCCGTGGACGTGGCCGCCACCGCGGGCGAGGAGGTGGCCGCGACCGCGGGCGAGGAGGCCGTGGCCGGCGGGACCGAGGCGCTGACGGAGGAGGAGCAGCTGGCCGCCGCGCAGTGGCGCGATACGCTCGAGGCGAAGCCGTCCGTGAGAGGGTCAGCCGCCAACGAGTACGAGGTCGCGCAGACCGGCGAGCAGAACCTGCTCATGAAGGGCGGCGAGGACGAGATCTGGGCCGACGGCTTCGAGTCCTCCGACGCCAACATCCTCGAGGCCAAGCACGTGGGCAACCCGGAGACGAGCCCCTTCGTCGAGGGCTCGAGGGCCCCCGAGTTCATCCGCGAGCGGGTGCTCGGCCAGGTCAGCAACGAGATCGCGCGCTACAAGTCCGTGATCGCCGACGCCGCCAACCCCACGCGCGCCCTGACCATAGTCACGAACGATGCCCGCGCCGTGCCCACGTTCGAGCGCCTGCTGGCCGATCACGGGGTGCCCGGCCGAGTGGTCGTCAGGCCGTAGGAGCCGCGGGTGCCGACCTTCCTGATCTCACCCCCGAGCGAGACCGAGTGGCGGATGGGCGAGGACGACTTCGAGCAGCGCCTGCGCAGCCGCTGGCCGGACGCCGACGTGCGCCGGCACGACGACCCGGAGCGCACGTACGGCCTCGAGTTCACCCTGCGCGACGACGGGCCGCCCGTGATCGGCGGCCTGGAGCGCGAGGGCTGGACCGTGTTCGTGGAGGGCGAGCCCGAGCAGGCGGCCCGGATCGCACGCTGGTTCCGCGACCAGGTCCCCCCGGAGCAGCCGCTCCTGTTCTACGACCAGGAGTACAGCGCGCAGGTGGAGCTCGGCGCGGACACGCAGGTCGAGGAGCTGGCCGCGCCGTTCGGGTAGGCGCGCCTGCCGAGTCCGCTTCCGCTGCCCGGCGCCGTGCTGCGGCCCCGGAATTGCAGCGACCAAGGGAAGCCGCCCGCGGCCGCGCCCCGGCGGGGCGGGCGCCGCGGCGTCGGTGGGCGCGCTCAGCCCACCAGCGACCCGATCCTGCGCACGGCCTCGTCGATCTCCTCCTCCGAGACCGTCAGCGGCGGCTCCAGGCGGACCGTGTCGGGGCCGGTGGCGTTGACCACGAGGCGCTGCTCGAGCAGCAGGCGGCGCGCGAGCTCCGGCCCGTGGACCGCGTGGAAGGCGAGCATCAGGCCGAGCCCGCGCACCTGGAGGCCCAGCCCCGTGAGCCCGGCGGCGAGGCGCTCGCCCTTCTCCCGCACCGCGCCGAGGAAGGCCTCGTCGTCGACCACGTCGATCACCGCGTTGGCGGCTGCGGCCACGACCGGGCCGCCCGCGAAGGTCGAGCCGTGGTCGCCCGGCTGCAGCACTGCCGCGTACTCCGGGGTCGTCACGCAGGCGCCGATCGGCACGCCGCCGCCGAGACCCTTGGCGACGGTCATCACGTCCGGCGTCACGCCGTGCTGCTGCCAGGCCCACATCGTGCCGGTGCGCCCCATCCCGCACTG
>DASXAA010000098.1:0-14852 GCA_036407035.1 Thermoleophilaceae bacterium
GGGGACGCCGGCGGAATTCCGGGGGTGGGCCGGATTCCGTCCAAATGGCGGACGCAAGTCGGCCCATCCCCGACCCACCCCTGGTTGCCCGCCGTAAACGCCGAGCCCGCGGCAGCGCGGGCGGCGAAGCGCACGCCCAGGACGCTCGACCCGCCACGGCGCCGGCCCCGGCGCGGCCCCCGCCCAGTCGAGTGTCGAGTTGGTTCCGCTCACGGGGACTAACTCGACAGTGGACCCGGCGGCAGACAGGAATCCGAGGGTGGGCCGGATTTCGACGCATAGTGCAACGGAAACCAGCCCACCCCCGACCGACGCCGAAGTGCCCACCGGGAGCGCCGGGCCCACCCCCTGGTTGCCCGTCGTAAGCGCCAAGCCCGCCGCAGCGCCCGCCGCGAAGCCAACGCCCAAGACGCCCGACCCGCCACGGCGCCCGCCCGCGAAGCGACCGCCGTAGACGCCCGGCCCGCCACGGCGCCGCGTGCGAGCATTCCCCCCTTGGACACCCTCACCGACCTCCTCTCCAAGCTCGTCGCCATCGACTCGGTCAACCCGGCCCTCGTTCCCGGTGGCGCCGGTGAGGCCCGGATCGCCGCGTTCGTCGCGGATTGGTGCCGCGACCGGGGCCTGCAGATCGACGTGATCGAGCCGGCGCCGGGTCGCCCCAGCGTGGTCGCCACCGCGCGCGGCTCCGGCGGCGGCCGTTCCCTGCTCCTGAACGCCCACATGGACACCGTCGGGACGGAGGGCATGGACTCGCCGCATGAGCCGCGGGTCGAGGGCGAGCGCCTCTACGGTCGCGGCGCCTTTGACATGAAGGCGGGCCTCGCGGCGATCATGCTCGCCGCGGCCGAGGCGGCGGAGCGAGGGTTGCGCGGGGACGTGCTCATGACCGCAGTCGCCGACGAGGAGTTCGCCAGCGTCGGCGTCCAGTCGGTGCTCGAGCGGTACACGGCGGACGGCGCCATAGTCACCGAGCCCACCGCGCTCGAGGCCTGCGTCGCGCACAGGGGCTTCGTCTGGCTCGAGGTCGAGACGCGCGGTCGCGCCGCGCACGGCTCGCGCCCGGACCTCGGCATCGACGCGATCGCCAAGATGGGCGGCGTCCTCAGCGGCATCGAGAATCTCGGTCAGTCGCTCCGCGACCACAGCCACCCGCTGCTCGGCAGCGGCTCGATCCACGCGTCGCTGATCGAGGGCGGGCAGGAGCTGTCGAGCTACCCCGAGCGCTGCCTCCTCAAGGTCGAGCGCCGCACGCTCCCCGGCGAGGACGACGCCGAGGGCGAGCTGCTGGCGATCGTCGAGGGCCTCACGGCCGGCGACCCCGACCTGGCGGCGGCCGTGCGCACCACGCTCGTCCGGCCGCCGTTCGAGGCCGACCCGGACGAGGAGATCGTCCGGCTCGTCCGCCGCCACGGGACCGAGGACGGCGCCGAGCCCCCGCTCACGGGGCACGCCGCCTGGATGGACGCCGCGTTCCTGTCCGCGGCGGGGATCCCGACGGTCGTGTACGGCCCTGGCGGCGAGGGCGCCCACGCCGAGGTCGAGTGGGTCGACCTGGAGCAGACGCGGCGCTGCGCCCAGACGGTCGTCGCCACGGCGGCCGACTTCTGCTCGTAGGCCATCTCGCTATGGTCTTGGACGGGATGGCGCAGACGCGCACGCTTATGCGTGAGCGCGAGGAGCAACGTCGAGTGAATGCCCGCACGCTTGTCATCGCAAGTGTGGCGTCGGCCACGGCCGCCCTCGTCGTCTCACAGCTCTGGATCGCCGGCACGTGGATTGCCGCGGCGCTCACCCCTGTCATCGTCGCGCTGGTCAGCGAGGGGCTGAACCGGCCGACCGAGCGCATCGCCCGGGCGATGACCGCCGACCGCACGGCCGTCTACGCGCCGCCGGAGGAGTACGAGACCCATCGCGAGCCGAAGGACGCCCCCTTCCCGCGCGACCCCGAGCCGCGCCGCTTCCAGCGCGAGCCGGGCCCTGTCCACGTGTACGGCCGCCCGAGCCGCCGGCGCCGCAAGCTGGCCGTGGGCGCCGTGATCGCCACGGCGCTGGCCGCGTTCGGGATCGCGTTCGGCGCGATCACGGTCGCCGAGGTGATCGGCGGCCGCTCGATCGCCCACAGCGATCGCCACACAACGTTCCTCGGCGGGCACAGGGACAGGAGCAACAGCTCGACCGAGGAGAAGAATCGGCAGCAGACGACGCCGGCCGAGACGAACACGACCCCCCAGCAGACCACCCCGCAGACGACGCCGCAGACGACGACCCCGAACACCACGACGACGCCGCCCACCCAGACCGCCCCGCAGGCGCCCGCGCCCCAGGCGGCGCCGCCAACGCAGACGACCCCGGCGCAGCCGTAGTCGTTTCCTCCCCCGCCCGCCGGGTACCTCCGCCGAAGGCGACCAGGAGGACCCAATGGCCACTTGCGAGGTCTGCGGCAACGAGTACGACAAGTCGATGGAGATCAAGGTGCGCGGCGAGACGCACGTGTTCGACAGCTTCGAGTGCGCGATCCACGCCGTCGCGCCCACGTGCGCCCACTGCGGCTGCAGGATCATCGGCCATGGCATCGAGGCGGGCGACTCCATGTACTGCTGCGCCCACTGCGCCCAGGAGTCGGGCGTGTCGGAGGCGCGCGACCGCGTCCAGGCGTAACCGCGCCGCCGGGTCGCGGGCACAGCCCCGGCCCGCCAGGTGAGACGATCCGTGGCGATGGCCCACTCGCACGGGCACATGAACCACGGGCACCACGCCGACAGCCGCCGGCTGGGGATCGCGTTCGCGCTGATCCTGGGCTTCATGGCGGTCGAGGTGGTCGCCGGCCTGCTCGCCGACTCCCTCGCGCTGCTCTCCGACGCGGCGCACATGCTCACGGACGCCGGTGCCATCGGCCTCGCCCTGCTGGCGGCCCGCCTCGCCCGCCGGCCCGCCGGCGGCGGCTTCACGTTCGGCCTCCGCCGCGCCGAGATCCTCTCCGCGCAGGTCAACGGCGCGACCCTCGTCGCGCTCGCCGCCCTCGTCATCTTCGAGGGCGTCCGCCGGCTGGTGGACCCGCCGGACGTGGCCGGCGGCACCGTGCTGGCCGTCGCGCTCGGCGGAATCGTCGTGAACGTGGCCGCGACGGTCACCCTCTCCGGCGCCGACCGCCGCAGCCTGAACGTGGAGGGCGCCTTCCAGCACGTACTGACCGACCTGTTCGCGTTCATCGCCACGGCCGTCGCGGGCGCGGTGATCATCGCCACCGGCTGGGGTCAGGCCGACGGGATCGCCGCGCTGATCGTGGCGGCGCTGATGCTGCGCTCCGGGTACGGCCTGCTGCGCGACTCCGGGCGCATCCTCTTGGAAGCCGCCCCGCGCGGGCTCGATCCGGAGCAGATCGGCAACGCGCTCGCCGCCGAGCACCACGTGATCGAGGTGCACGACCTGCACGTGTGGGAGGTCAGCTCGGGCTTCCCGTCGCTGTCGGCGCACGTTGTGGTGCGCCCCGGCTGCGACACCCAATCCCACCGGCGCCAGCTCGCCGAGCTGCTGCGCGACCGCTTCGGGATCGAGCACAGCACGCTCCAGGTCGAGGCGGCGCACGAGGGCCCGCTCGAGATAGAGCCGCTGAAACCGGGCAAGGGCGCTTAGGAAAACAGTGCCCCGATTCGTCATCCAGCAGCACCAGGCGCGCAGCCTCCACTACGACTTCCGGCTCGAGATCGGCGGCGCCTTCGCGTCCTGGGCGGTCCCGAAGGGGCCCTCCACCGACCCGCGCGACAAGCGCCTGGCGATGCGCGTGGAGGACCACTCGATCGGCTGGGGCGACTTCGAGGGGACGATCGAGCCCGGCCAGTACGGCGCCGGGGCCGTGATCGTCTGGGACAGGGGCACCTACCGGAACCTCTCCGACACGGCGCTCGAGGATGGCCTGCGCGACGGGCACCTGAGCTTCTGGCTCGAGGGTGAGAAGCTGCGCGGCGGCTGGTCGCTGCGGCGGACCGGCGCCGAGCGCGACCGCGAGAAGTGGCTGCTGGTCAAGCGGCGCGACAAGGAGGCCGACGCTCGCCGCAACCCCGTGAGCACGCAGCGGGAGTCGGTGGTCAGCGGGCGCACGATCGAAGAGGTCGGCGGCGGCGAATGATCGAGCCCATGAAGGCCGTACTCAGCGACGAGCCCTTCTCCGATCCGAACTGGATCTTCGAATCGAAGCTCGACGGCGTGCGCTGCCTGGCCGACCGCAGGGACGGCGCGGTCGAGCTGGTCTCGCGCACCGGCAGGCGGATGAGCTCGTCCTACCCCGAGCTGGTGGAGGCGCTCGAGGCCGAGGAGCGCAAGGACTTCCTCGTGGACGGCGAGATCGTCGCCTTCGCGCACGGCGTCACGAGCTTCTCCCGCCTCCAGCGGCGCATGCAGCTGTCCGACCCCGACGCGGCGCGCCGCACCGGCGTCGCCGTGTACCTGTACGTGTTCGACGTCCTCCGCCTCGACGGCCGCGACACGCGCGACCTCCCGCTGCGCAAGCGCAAGGCCGAGCTGCGCAGGGCGCTCGACTTCCACGGCCCGGTGCGCTTCGTGCGCCACCGCAACGAGCACGGCGAGCGCTTCTACCGCGAGGCGTGCAAGCGCGGCCTCGAGGGGCTGATCGCGAAGCGTGCCGACAGCCCGTACCGCTCGACCCGCTCACGCGACTGGCTGAAGCTCAAGTGCACGGCCGAGCAGGAGCTGGTGATCGGGGGCTTCACCGCCCCGAAGGGCTCGCGCACGGACTTCGGCGCGCTGCTGGTCGGTTACTACGAGGACGGCGACCTGCGCTACGCGGGCAAGGTCGGCACGGGCTTCGACCACCGCACGCTCGCGTCGCTCGGCAAGCAGCTGGGCTCGCTCGAGCAGGACGAGCCGCCGTTCGCCGACGTCCACCCCATCCCGGCGGGCACCCACTGGGTGAGGCCGGAGCTGGTAGCGCAGATCGGCTTCGGCGAGTGGACCCGCGACGGCCGCCTGCGCCACCCCCGCTACCTCGGCCTTCGCGACGACAAGCGGGCGCGCGAGGTCGTCCGCGAGCGGCCGCGATGAGGGTCGAGGTCTCGCGTCCAGAGAAGGTGATGTTCCCGGACGACGGGATCACGAAGGGCGACCTCGTCGGCTGGTACGAGCGCGCCGCCGAGTGGATGCTGCCGCACATCAGGGGTCGGCCGGTGAGCATGCAGCGCTTCCCCGACGGCATCGGCCGGCACGGCTTCTTCCACAAGGACGTGCCGGACCACTTCCCGGACTGGATCGAGCGCGTGGAGGTGCCGAAGTCGGGCGGCACGGTCACGCACGCGGTCGTGACGAGCGCGGACGCGCTCGTGTACCTGGCAAACCAGGCGTGCATCACGCCGCACGTCTGGCTGAGCCGCGAGGACCGCCTCGACCGGCCCGACCGGATGGTGTTCGACCTCGACCCGCCGGGGTCGGACTTCGGCGCTGTGCGGCGGGCAGCCCGCGCCCTCGGCGACCTGCTCGACGAGCTCGAGCTGCCGCGGTTCGCGATGGTCACCGGATCGCGCGGCATCCACGTGTGGGTGCCGCTGCGGCGCAACGCGGTCTTCGACGACGTGCGGGACTTCGCCCGCGACGTCGGGCGGCTGATGACGGACCGCCACCCCGGCGACCTCACGATGGAGCACCGCAAGGCGAAGCGCGGCGGGCGCATCTTCGTGGACGTGGGACGAAACGCGTACGCCCAGACCGCGGTGCCGCCGTACGCCGTGCGGCCGCGCAGGGGGGCGCCGGTCGCGATGCCGATCGAGTGGCGGGAGCTGAGCGACTCCCGGCTGCGGCCCGACCGCTGGACGCTCACCTCGGCGCCGCGGCGGCTCGCGGCGAAGGGGGACGCGTGGGCGGAGATCGCGTCGCACGCGCGCGGGCTCTCGAAGGCGCGCAAGCTGCTCGACCGCCTGTTCGCGGAATAGCGGCCGTTCCGCGTGGGACACTGGGCGTCGCCGATGCCCGGGCCCGCCGCCACCCAGTACCTGCTGCCCGACGGCATGCGGCTCGCCGGCGCCGGCGACGTCCTCGCGGCCCATCTCGTGGTCCAGAACGGCTCGGTCCGCGCCGCGGACCGCACGTTCTACGACACCTTCGACGCCCGCCTGCGCGACGCCGGCGCCGCGCTCGTCCACGCGGACGGGCGGCTGGCGCTGCTGGACCCGGGATCGTTCGCCGAGCGCGCCGGCGAGCCCTGCGCGGAGCCGCCCGGGCGGCTCTTCGCGGCAGAGCTCGCGCCCGGCGGGCTGCGGGACCTGCTCGCCCCGCTGACCGGCGTGCGGGCCCTGACGCCGGTCGCGCGCGTGCGCAGCCGCGAGCGCGCGATGCGCGTGCTGAACGACGACGCCAAGACCGTCGTGCGGCTGACCGTGGAGGAGCCGGCGCTGGTCGGCCCCGGGCGCCGCCGCACGCCGCTGCCGCCGCGCGTGCGCCTCGAGCCCGTTCGCGGCTACGACAAGGCGCTGCGGAGGGTGCGGGGCGTGCTCGAGAACGGCGCCGGGCTGCGCCCGGCGCCGTTCTCGCTGGTCGACGAGGCGAGGGCGGCCGGCGGCGCGCCCTGCGCGCCGCCGGCCCGCGTGCCGCTGCGCCCCGGCCAGCGCGCCGACGAGGCCGTCGCGGCCGTGCTCCACCGCATGCTCGAGATCGTCGAGGCGAACCTGCCGGGCACGATCGCCGACGTGGACAGCGAGTTCCTCCACGACCTGCGCGTGGCGGTGCGCCGCACGCGCTCCGTCCAGCGCCGGCTCGCGGCGGTCTTCCCGCCCGAGCCGCTGGCCCACTTCCGCGACGAGTTCCGCTGGCTCCAGCGCGCGTCCGGGCCGGCGCGCGACCTCGACGTCTACGTGCTCGAGTTCGACGGCTTCGCGGCGGCGCACCGCCAGCGGCTCGAGCCGCTGCGCGGACTCCTGGCCGCTCACCGCCGCGCGGCCCACCGGCGGATGGTGCGCGCGCTGCGGTCGGCGCGCGCCGCACGCCTGCTGTCCGAGTGGCGGGCGTTCCTCGACGACCTCCCGGCGGCGGCCGCCGACAGCGACCGCCCGGACGCCGCCCGCCGCGTCGACGCGGTCGCCGGCGCCGAGATCCGGTCGGTCCACGCCCGGATGCTGAGGGCGGGCGCGGCGATCGGCGACGCCTCGCCGCCGGAGCCGCTGCACGACCTGCGCAAGCGGGGCAAGGAGCTGCGCTACCTGCTCGAGCTGTTCGGCGGCCTCTACCCCGGGCGGGTCGCCGGCGAGATGGTGAGGTCGCTGAAGTCGCTGCAGGACGCCCTCGGCCGGTTCCAGGACCGGCAGGTGCAGGCCGCGACGCTGCGCTCGCTGGGCGATGAGGTGGCGGCGCTCGACGGCGGCGCCGACGCGCTGATGGCCATGGGCCTGCTCGTGGAGCGCCTCGAGGAGGAGCAGGCCGCCGCACGCGCCGAGTTCGCCGAGCGCTTCGCCGCGTTCGCCGCCCATCCCGGCCGCGCGCTCGTCAGGGAGACGTTCGCGTGAGCAGGGTGCTCGCCACGTACAACATCAAGGGCGGCGTCGGGAAGACCTCGGCCGCCGTCAACCTCGCCTACCTGGCCGCGCGCGACGGGGCGCGCACGCTGCTCTGGGACCTCGACCCGCAGGGGGCGAGCACGTACCTGTTCCGGATCAAGCCGAAGGTGAAGGGCGGCGGACGCAAGCTCGTCCGCGGCAGGTCCGACGTGGAGCGGCTGATCAAGGGGACCGACCACGACCGCCTCGACCTGCTGCCCGCCGACTTCTCGTACCGGCACATGGACCTCGCGCTCGACGAGACGAAGAGGCCGACCCGCCGCGTGGCGAAGGTCCTCGCCCCGATCGCCGGCGAGTACGACTACGTGTTCCTCGACTGCCCGCCGAGCATCTCGCTCGTCTCCGAGAGCGTGTTCGAGGCCGCCGATGCGCTGCTCGTTCCGCTCATCCCCGCCACGCTGTCGTCGCGCACGTTCGAGCAGCTGAAGAAGGTCGTGGGCCGCGACGGGCCGCAGGTGCTGGCGTTCTTCTCGATGGTGGACGGGCGCAAGCGCCTGCACCGCGAGGTCATGGAGAGCCTCGGCGGCAACGGCGTGCTGCGCGCCGCGATCCCGGCGGCCAGCGACGTCGAGCGGATGGGGGTCCGCCGCGACGCGCTGCCGGTGTTCGCGCCGCGCGGCCGCGCGGCACTCGCGTACGACGACCTCTGGCGCGAGGTGCGCGAGCGCATGCCGGCGGGTTGACGCTATGCACTCCCCGTCGGCAGCGGCTCGGAATCCTTGTCCGCCATGAGCAGGATCGCCCCGTAGTTCTCACCGGCCGGGGTGCGCAGCGGCATCGCGCGCACCCAACACTCGAAGCCGTGCCCGCGCCGCGTGACCGCCGACACGACCGTCTCCGCCGTCTCCAGGTCGTCGGCGAGGACGTCGCGCAGCATCGGCTCGAGCCGCTCCACGGGCAGGCCGATGTCGAGCTCCGTGAACGACGTGCCCTCGACCTCCTCCGGGCGCAGGCCCCAGAGCTCGTGCGACGAGGCGTTCCAGACCTGGATCCGCTGATCCCTGTCGATGACGACCACGCCCACGCCGAGGCTGCCGAGGATGCCCTCGAGGAAGAGGTTGAGGCGGTCGAGCTCGGCGGTTCGGACGCGCTGCTCGTCGTTCATCGCCTCGAGCTCCTCGTTCGTCGAGTGGAGCTCCTCGTTCATCGTCTCGAGCTCCTCGTTCGTCGACTGGAGCTCCTCGTTCGTCGTCTCGAGCTCGTGCCGGGATCGCTCGCGCTCCCTGGTCGAGCGCGTGCAGGGTGGTCACGTCCGTGAATGTCACGTAGGTCGGTGTGCGTGATCAGCATCTCCGACTTGCCGAGGAAGAGGAAGCCGGTGTCGTTGAGCGCGAAGTTGAAGTGCCCGAGGATGCGCGACTGCGTCTCCGCCGTGAGATACATCAGCGTGTTGCGCGAGATCAGGAGGTCGATCCGGGAGATCGGCGCGTCCTGCACGAGGTCGTTGCGGCCGAAGATCACCTGGCAGGTCGCTTCGGAAGGTGAAGCCGTTGGCGCTTGCGCGCCCTGACTCGAAGTAGCGCTGGAGCAGCTCGGGCGGCACCGCCTTCACGTCGCTTCGCGAGAAGGTCGCGTGGCGGGCGGAGTTGAGCGCGTCCTCGTCGATGTCCGTCGCGTGGATCTGCACCCGCCGCTTGAACGCGTCCTCCCCCATCGCCTCGGCCAGCATCGCGATCGTGTAGGCCTCCTCCCCCGAGGCGCAGCCGGCGGACCACACCCGCACGGACTCGTCGCGGGAGCTCGTCTCGAGCAGCAACGGGATCACGTCGGAGGCGAGTTAGTCCCAGGCCGGCTGGTCGCGGTAGAACCCGGTGACGTTGATGAGGATCGTGTCGAAGAGCTCGGCGAACTCGTCCGGGTTCACCTGAAGGTGGTCGAGGTAGTCGCGGTGGTTGCCGGCGCCGACCTCCGCCATGCGCTTGGCTATGCGCCGCTCGAGGCTCGTGCGCTTGTATCCGGAGAATCGAAGCCGCGCGTGGCCTTCAGGAACGCGAGCAGCTCGCCGAGGTCGCCGTTCTTCTCGGCCTCGGGCATCAGGCGGCCGTCCCGGGCTCGTCCCCCGCGTCGTCGGCGCCGGCCGAGGGGCCGAAGCGCGCGATCGCGTCCCTGACCGCGGCCGCATGCGCCTCGGTGGCGCGGGCGCGCGAGGCGAAGCGCTCAGCGCTCGGAGACTCGCACCGTACCGCGCGGCGCTCGAGCCGCCGCATGATGTCGGCCCGCTCGTCGAGGCTCTGGAGGGCCGCCCAGAAAGCCCCCTCGAGCGGGCGCGACTGCTCGCTCAGAGGCTCTCCGCGGTAGCGATATCGCAGACGATGGCGATATCGTCTCGGATATCGTGCATCAGGCTACCGTGCGGTTCGACCCCGAACTCTGGGGGGCCTTGGAAAATGAGGCCAGGGCACTCGGGGTCAGCGTCGCGCAGTACTTGCGCGAAGCGGCCATGGCGCGACTGGCGTATACCGCCGGACGACGGGGTTCACCAATGTTCGAACGTGCGCTGACAGAGTCCGTGGCGCCCGGCGAGCAGCCTAGCGGCGGACCCCGCGCCATGGCCGCGAACGCGCGCAACACCGCGCACGAGACCTACCGCGAGGCCGAGGCCCTGTGGGCACAGGCGGGTCTTGCGAGGACCCCGTCGCAGGAGATCCGTACGGGGCAGCGGCACGCCCGCTGAATCGCTCGCCTACCCAAACGTCAGCGCGAAGAGGAGCCCGATCAGCGCCGTCTCCGCGACGGCGAAGGCCACGTAGTCGCCGGCTTGCCGTAGCACTCCTTGTGGAGCTGTACGAGCGAGCGCGAGATCTCGGCCAGCAGCTCGCCCTCGCCCATGCCGCCGTGCTCCGGGCCGGCCGAGGTCTCGGTCATGCGCACGTCGTCCACGAGTGCCTCGAAGAGGCTCCGCGGCGGCCCGGGCGCAAGCGCGCGCCTAACGGCGCAGTACCGCCTCCAGCGGCCTCGTGTTCACCACGCTCGCGGCGCTCGCCCACCCGCGCCGCGCCGTCGCCACGGACAGGGGCATGTTCCCGAGGCCGCGGTCGGAGTGGGCGTCGGTCGAGCAGACGATCTCGATGCCCGCCGCGAGCGCCTCGCGGACGTGCGATCCGCTCAGGTCCAGCCGGTCGGGCAGGCCGTTGACCTCGAGCGCCACGCCCTCCTCCAGCGCGACCTCGTACACGCGCTTGAGGTCGAGGGCGTTCTCGGGGCGCCGGCCTATGTACCGGCCCTTGGGGTGGCTGAGGCAGCGCACGTACGGGTTGCGCAGGGCCGCCACCACGCGCGCGGTCATCTCGGCCCGCGGCATCCGCTGCCCGCCGTGCACGCTCGCCTGCACCCATTCGAGCTCGGCCAGCACGTCGTCGGGAAGGTCGAGCCGGCCGTCCGGCAGGATGTCGCATTCGATCCCGCGCAGCACGCGGAACGGCGCGAGCGTCTCGTTCGCAGCGGCGATCTCCTCGCCCTGGCGGCGGACGTCGTCCGGGGTCAGCCCGCGCACAGCGCCGACCGCGGGCGTGTGGTCGCAGATCGCGAGGTAGTCGTAGCCGCGCTCCATCGCCGCCCGCCCCATCTCCTCCACGCTCAGCCGGCCGTCCGACCAGGTCGTGTGCGAGTGGAGGTCGCCGCGGATGTCGGCCAGCTCCAGCAGCGGCGGCGGCTCGCCGTCGTACGGCTCCTCGCGCAGCTCCGGCGGCAGCGGCGGGATCCCGAGCCCGCGGTACACGGCCTCCTCGTCGGGCGCGTCGGGGAGCGGCTCGAGCGCCGCCACGTACGCGGGCGAACCGGTGGCGCGCAGCAGGGCGGTGCCGAACCGCTCCGGCTCGGGCGCGACGAGCTCGATCGGCACGCCCTCCACGGTCACCCCGACGGCGCGCCGCTCGTCCTGCTCGACCAGGGCGACGATCTGCGGCAGGGAGGCGAACCGCGCGAGTAGCGGGGCCGGGTCCGGCGCCGCGCACACCACCGCCAGCCGCTCACAGGAGTCGCGCCAGCGGCGAACGTCGCCCGCCGGCTCGCCGTCGAGCGCCGCCGCGACGCCGCCGACGAGGTCCCAGGCGCGGTTCAGCAGCAGCCCGCGCTGCGGGCGCGGCTCGTCCTCGCGGGCGAGCGCCTCGAGCAGCCGCGCCTCGGTCTTGGGGCCGATGCCGGGCACGTCCTTGAGGCGCCCCGCGGCGGCCGCCTCGCGCAGCTCGTCGGCGGTACGGACCCCGAGCGCCCGCGCGAGGTCCACGGACCGCTTCGCCCCCAGGCCGAGATAGCGGCCGAGGCCCACGAGATCGGGCGCGAGCTCCCGCTCGAGCTCGGCAAGCTCGGCGATCTCGCCCGTTTCCACGAGCTCTCGCAGCCGTGCCTCGATGCCCCGGCCGATCCCGCGCAGCTCGCGCGCCCGCCCGCCCCGCGCAAGATCGGCGACGGGGACCGCCGCGCCGCGGATCGTCTCGGCGGCGCGGCGGTAGGCGCGCGCCGTGTAGGGGTTCGCCTCGACCAGCTCGAGCAGCGTCGCGAACGCGTCCAGGCGATCGGCGATCTCGCGGTTGTCCACCGGCGGGTGAGTCAGCCGGAGCGCTCGCGGCGCGCCCGCGCGCTCTCGGTCCGGACCGCCGCCTGCTGCCGGCGCAGCGCGGTCTGCTCGTCCACGAGCGTCCGCGCCTGCCGTCGCGCCTGGCTGCCCCAGCCGCGCAGGGCCGCGTGCTCGTCGTCCGCGGGCTCGTCATCCGCCAGGACGAACAGCTCGGAGCTGGTCTCCGTCGCCGGGTCCAGGCCGCTGATGAAGCTCACGACCCTGCGGTGCATCAGGTGCTCCACGGTCTCGACGAAGCGATCCCGGAGCGCGTCCTGGAAAGCCTCCCTGCTGGCCACCACCGCGTCCTCGCGCCCGTGCTCGCGCAGCGTCCGCTCGCCGGCCGTGAAGCCGCCCTCGAGCAGGCACACGACGAGGTCGCCCGCGAGGTAGGTCCGCGCCTTCGTCGGACCCTTGCCGTAGCACTCCTTGTGGAGCTGCACGAGCGAGCGGGAGATCTCCGCCAGCAGGTCGCCGTCGGCGATCTCGGCCTCGGGAATGCGGACCCTCTCGGTCACTCCGATGCACGGTAGCGATCGCTCGCGGCGCTGTCTCAGAGCAGGCGGCTTGCTCACCCCGAAGACGGGCCCGTACGCGTGGTGCGGGTCGCGCCGGGTAAACACGGGGCGGACAGGGAGGCATTCCATGGCGACGACGAAGCGCGCCGCTCGCGCGGCTCTTGAGGACTGTCATGGCTACGGGGGTTCGCCCCGGGTAGCAGCCGGGCACGCCTCATCGGGCGTGTAGTTCCCCCCGCGGCGGAACCGGTCCCCGGACCACATGGGACGGGGCCCGGGGCCGCCCTATGCCCGCGGCTTGAGGTTGTGGATACGGACGACGCCGTCCCGCGCGTGCCGGCGCGAGCGCACGCGCCACCGCTCGGGCGCGCGCTCGAGGAAGGCCTCGGCGATCGCGCGGCCGGGGTCTGCGATGAGGACCTCGCGCGGGCGGAGCCGCGGCAGCAGGTCCTGCAGGAGGCCGACGTTGCGCCGGTCGTAGAGCACGTCGGCGGCGAGCACGAGGTCCCACGGCGCGCGCGCCACGATCTCGTCCGGCTCCTCCCACGCGCACCGCAGCGTCTCGAGCGCCACGCCGTTGCGCTCCGCGTTCGCCGCGGTCGCCCTCAGGGCCGGCGACGACCAGTCGGTGGCCGTGACGCGCGCGCCGACCCTGGCGGCGACGATGCTCGGGAGCCCGAGCCCGCAGCCCAGCTCCAGCACGCGCATCCCGCCGAGCCGGCGCGGGGCGAGGTCCTCCGCCAGGGCCACCGCGCTGCGCCAAAGGTGCGCCCAGTAGGGCAGCAGCTCCTCGCGCTCGAAGGCCTCCTCGATGAGCAGCTCCTCGAAGTCGACCGGGCGCAGCAGCTCGAACTGCTCCCCCCGCACCGGTACGACCTCCTCCACCCAGCCGGCCGACTGCTCCACGGCGCGGTCAGCGTAGCGCCTGGCGTAGGCTCGCCCCGCGATGACGGACGATCTGGTTTTCTCGGGCGGGACGATCCGCACGCTGGATGCGCGGAGGCCGGTGTCAGACTCGATCGCGATCGGCTGCGGACGGGTGGCGCCCGGGGCGGATGGCTCGGCGGCGGCGGTGGACCTCGGCGGGCGCTGCGTCCTGCCCGGGTTCTCGGACTCGCACGTGCACTTCCCGACCTGGTCGCTCGCCCAGCAGCAGGTGCGCCTCGAGGGCGCGCGCTCGCTCGACGAGGCGCTGACGCTGGTGGCCGGCGCGGCCGCCGGCGCCTCGCCCGACCGCTGGCTGCGCGGCACCGGCTGGCGCGACCAGGACTGGGCCGAGCGGCCGACGCGCTGGGCGCTCGACCGCGTGGCGCCCGGGCTGCGGGTGGCGCTGATGTCGAAGGACTACCACTCGCTCTGGGTGAGCGGAGAGGGCCTGGCCCGCGCGGACGGATCGCTGGAGGTGCCGGGCGGGGTGGTCGAGCGCGACGAGTCCGGCGAGCCGACCGGCATCCTGCGCGAGACCGCCGCCTGGGACTTCCGCGACCGCTACGTGCGGCCGGGCGTCGACGAGATGGTGGAGGCGGTGCGCGGCGGCCTGCGGCTGGCGGCGTCGCGCGGGGTGACGGCGATCCACGACAAGGACGGCTGGCTCGGGGCGTTCGAGGTCTTCCAGCGACTGTGGGCGGAGGACGCGCTCACGCTGCGCGTGTGGCAGTCGTTCCCGCACGACCGGCTGGAGCACCTCGCCGCCCTCGGCGTGCGGTCCGGGTTCGGCGATGACCTCCTGCGGATGGGCTACCTCAAGGGCTTCATGGACGGCACGCTCGGCTCGGCGACCGCCCGTCTGCTCGACGGCTCCGGCGTGGAGATCACGTCGCGCGAGGAGCTGGAGGACGTGGTCGTTCGCGGCGCGGAGGCCGGGTTCCCGGTGGCCGTGCACGCGATCGGCGACGCCGCCAACCGCGCCGCGCTCGACGCCTTCGAGGGGACCCGCCCCGTCTGGATGCCGCTCGGCCTGCGCCAGCGGATCGAGCACGCCCAGCTGCTGGACGCCGCCGACGTGGGGCGTTTCGCGCGGATCGGCGTCACCGCGTCGGTGCAGTTCAGCCACGCCCCGTCGGACCGCGACCTTGCCGACCGGCTCTGGGAGGGCCGCGACGGCGCCTACGCGTACCGGTCGCTGCTCGACGCCGGCGCCGTCCTGGCGAACGGATCGGACGCGCCGGTCGAGGAGCTCGACCCGCTGCTCGGAATCCGCGCCGGCGTGCTGCGCACGCT
>DASXAA010000099.1:0-8602 GCA_036407035.1 Thermoleophilaceae bacterium
TCGCGCGGCTGCTCGAGGCGGGGGTGCGCGAGCTGTTCGTGCCCGCCGGCGACGCCCCCGACACCGCCGGCGAGTTCCACGGCGCCGCCCAGCTGCTCGAGGCGATGGGACCGCGGCGGTCGGAGTTCGAGCAGATCGGGATCACCGGCTACCCGGAGAGCCACCACCTGATCTCGGACGACGAGACGATCCGGGCGATGTTCGCAAAGGCCCCGATGGCCACGTACATCGTCAGCCAGATCTGCTTCGACGCCGACGTGATCGCCGGCTGGATCCGCAACGTGCGCGAACGGGGGACGCACCTGCCGATCTACATCGGGATGCCCGGGCTGGTGCACAACACGAGGCTCGTGCGAGTGTCGATGAAGATCGGCCTGGGCGAGTCGGCGCGCTTCGTGCGTCACAACAGCGGTCTGGCGTCGCGACTCCTCACCCGCCGGTTCAACCCGGAGGACCTCCTGCGCGAGCTCGAGCCGACCGTGACCGACCCGCAGGCCAGGGTGGCGGGCTTCCACTGGTACACGTTCAACGAGGTCGCGCGCACGGAGCGCTGGCGCCGGCGGGCCATCGAGCGGCTGGGGCCGGCGGCCTGATGCACTCGTCGCGCGAGCTGCGCAGCTCGCTGTTCGAGATCCGCGTGGCCGGCGAGACGGTTCCGCTCGACGGCCTGTTCGACGGCTTCACCGAGCACGACCGGCTCGGCGTGGTCGTGAACACCCCGTGCGGGGCCGTCGGCGCGAGCGCGCTGATCACGGCCGCGGTCACCGCGTTCTACGACGTGCAGCGGGCGCGCGGGTCCGACTTCTTCATCTATCCGGACTACTACCTCTTCCACGTGGGCCGCCCCCTGGGCGACCACGCCCGCCTCGACGTCTGGCCGCGGCACAAGGAGGTGGTCGTGCCGGCCGACGCAACCGGGTTGCTCGAGACGATCGTGGACCGCGGCATCACGCGGCTCGCGGTCCCGGAGGGCGAGGCCGGCGAGCCGGACCTGCCGGCCGAGGACGTGGCGAGCCTGCGGGCGCGCGTGGCGACCTGCCTGGCGTACTCGCCGTCCGGCCGGGTCCGGGACGGCGACGTCCGGATCGCGAGCAACCCCGTGAGCGAGGGCTACGTGGAGGGCGTGCTCGACCCGGAGGCGCGAATCGCGGCGCTGCGAGCGGGCAACGGGGCGAACGGGGCACGCGCCGAGCGGATCGAGACCCGGGCAGGCGAGGTGGACCCGGAGACCCGCGGACGGATCCTCGCCGCGCGCCGCGAGCTGGTGGAGGACGGCGTCCCCGTGGAGACGTACCGCCGGATCGGCCTGGATGACGCGGTGGCGCTGCTGGAGAGCGCGGCGCGGCCGGGTTGAGGCTTGCGTCGCGCGCGCTTCGCCCATCCGCGGCCGGGTTGACCCGCCCGCCGCGCGGTTGATATATCAGTTGTCGTCCCAGTCCGAGAGAGAGGTCAGACCTTGGCAGGCGTGAACGAGAACCCCGGCATCCTGCTCTACTCGCGCATCCGCAAGTCGCCGTACTTCTACGCATCGCGCCGCCACGGCGTGCAGCTGTACAGCGTCTACAACCACACCTACCACCCGCGGCACTACGGCGATCCAATCGAGGAGTACTGGCAGCTCTTGAACGGGGTCACGCTCTGGGACGTCGGCGTGGAGCGGCAGATCGAGATCAGCGGCCCGGACGCCTTCGACTTCACCAACCTTCTCGTCGCACGCGACCTGAACAAGTGCCAGGTCGAGCAGTGCAAGTACGTCTTCCTGTGCCTGCCGGACGGCGGCATCATCAACGACCCCGTGCTCCTGCGCGTGGAGGAGAACAGGTTCTGGCTCTCGCTCGCCGACAGCGACGTGGAGCTGTGGGCGCGCGGCGTGGCCTACAACGGCGGCTACGACGTGACGATCAGGGAGATCGACGTCGGCCCGGTGCAGGTGCAGGGGCCGAAGTCGAAGGACGTGATGGTCGACCTCTTCGGCGACAGCATCCTCGACATCCCTTACTACTTCCTGCGCCCCTACGAGGTGAACGGGATGAAGGTGCTCGTGTCGCGCACCGGCTACACCGCCGAGCTCGGCTACGAGATCTACCTGTTCGACGCCAGCAAGAACGGCGTAGCGCTCTGGGACGCCGTCCTCGAGGCCGGCAAGCCCCACGATCTCGCGGTGGTCGGGCCGTGCCACATCCGCCGCATCGAGGCGGGCATCCTCGCCCTCGGCCCCGGCTGCGACATGTGGTACGACACGAACCCGTACGAGGTCGGGATGGGCTACGACTGGATGGTCGACCTCGAGCAGGGCACCGACTTCATCGGCAAGGAGGCGCTCGCGAGGATCAAGGCCGAGGGGGCGACGCGCAGCCTGGTCGGAGTCGAGATCGGCGGCTCACAGCTCGGCGCGTACAACGACGGCACGATGGTCGACGTCTTCCCCGTGCACAAGGACGGCGGGCGGATCGGCCAGGTCACGTCGGCGTGCTGGTCGCCGCGGCTCGAGAAGAACATCGGCTACGCGATGGTCCCGGTGGAGCACGCCGCCCTGGGCACCGAGCTCGAGGTGGAGCGCCCGGACGAGAAGACCTCGGCGGTGGTCGTCGAGAAGCCGTTCATCGACCCGAAGAAGGAGACGCCGAAGCAGGAGCTGGCGGCGGGGACCGGCGGGAGCTGACGGGCCGGCGGTCGCGCCGGCCGGGCGGCCGCGCCGCCGGCTGCGCGGTCCAGTGTCGACTTGTTCCCCGTACGGGGGACTAACTCGACACTCGACTCAATCCCGGGGCCGGACGCGGACCCAGCCTTGGTTGCCGCAGTTCGCCGGCGGAACCTCAGCCGTTCACGGAGAAGCTCGAGTCCGGGTTGATCTCCCGCAGCCGCGAGTAGAAGCCGGCGTCCAGCTCCAGCCCCGTGTACACGCAGCGCACCTTCACGGGGTCGTTGTCGTGGTCGTGGCCGTGCTCGACCTTGTCGATCAGCTCGGCCATCAGGTGCCCGACCACGGGCGCGTTCTTGAACTGGTTGCCGCTGGTCCCTATCGCCATGTAGAAGCCGCCGACGTCCGAGCGGTCGTAGATCGGGATCCAGTCGTCGGAGACGTCGTAGAGGTCGACGATCCCCTTGCGCTCGGTCGGGATCCGCAGCGACGGCATCCGGCGCGCCAGGCGGAAGACCTGCGCCTCCCACTGCTGCTCGGTCACGTGGCGGTCGAACTTGTCGGGGTCGACCCACAGCTTGGGGTCGCAGTCCGGGTCCTCGGAGCCGATCAGGATGTTGTTGCCGCTCTCCGGCCGGAAGTAGATGCCGGTGTCGCCGTCGGAGGTGTGGTAGCCGTCGTGCTCGAAGTCGACGTCCGGCGGCGACGGCACGTGGTGCACCTCGTGCCGCAGAGCGCGCGTCTTGACCTTCATGCCCTCCTCGGCGCCGGCCATGCGGTTGATCACGAACGAGTGCGGGCCCGCGACGTTGACGACGATCGGCGCGTCGATCTCGCTCCCGTCGCTCAGGGTGACCCCCTGTATGCGGCCATTCGCGCGACGGATCGACGCCACCTCCGAGCGGAACAGGAACTCGCCGCCGTGCGCCTCCGCCGCCCGCTGCAGGTTGTGCGAGGTGAGCTGCGGGTCGTTCATGTAGCCCGACCCCGGCGTGTAGATCGCGCCGTCGAGCTCGCGGTCCGAGTCGTCCCAGAAGTGGGGGTCGTCGGGGCGCTTCGGCGGCCAGTAGGCGTGGGTGTCGTAGACCGGCACCTTCTCCCTGAGCGTCGCGACGTCCCACTCCTCGTGCTCCACGCCGAGGTCGCGGTAGTGGGCGAGGACCTTGTGGTCGTGCCCGGTCGCGCTCTTCAGCAGAACGGTGCCGCACTGCATGTACCTCGCCGTGCCCATCTCGTCCACGACGCCGAGGTAGTTCTGCCAGTCCTGCCAGTACGAGAATCCCTCGTACGCCATCGCCACGCCCTCGCGCGAGGAGTAGTGCGCGCGGACGATCGAGCACGAGTTGCTGGTCGGCCCGTAGCCGGCGCTCGGGAGCTTGTCGATGTTGAGCGTCCGGTAGCCGCGCTTCGCCAGTTCGAAGGCCGTCGCGGCTCCGATTACGCCGGCGCCGATGATGATTGCGTCAGCCTCTCTGGCCACCGTGACTCCGTCGTCGAGGGCGAGGCCGGATACACGACATATATATCACTTGGACATCAGCCCGGTCCGGCGGTAGTTTTCCGCCGTGGCCGGGCGGAGCGCACCAGGCATCGAGCCGGCGTACGACTTCGTCATCGTGGGCGGCGGGTCCGCCGGCTGCGCGCTCGCGAACCGCCTGAGCGCCGATTCCTCCACGCGCGTGCTGGTGCTCGAGGCGGGCCGGCGCGACTGGCTCCTCGACATCCCGATCCACATGCCCGCGGGGCTCGCGATCCCGATCGGGAACCGCCTCTACGACTGGCGCTACGAGTCCGAGCCCGAGCCGCGCATGAACGGCCGGCGGGTCTATCACGCGCGCGGGAAGGTCCTCGGCGGGTCGAGCTCGATCAACGGCATGATCTTCCAGCGCGGCAACCCGCTCGACTACGAGAAGTGGGCGCGCGAGCCCGGCCTCGAGGACTGGGACTACGCGCACTGCCTGCCGTACTTCAAGCGCATGGAGACCTGCCTCGCGGGCGCCGACGAATGGCGCGGCGGCGACGGGCCGCTCGTGCTCGAGCGCGGGCCGGCCAAGGGCCCGCTCTTCGACGCGTTCTTCGCCGCCGTCCAGCAGGCCGGCCACCCGCTGACCGACGACGTGAACGGCCACCGCCAGGAGGGCTTCGCCGCCTTCGACCGCAACATCCACGACGGCCGCCGCGTGAGCGCCGCCCGCGCGTACCTGCACCCGGTGTGGCACCGGCCGAACCTCGAGGTGGAGTGCGGCCGGCTCGTCACTCGCGTGCTGATCGAGGGCGGCCGCGCGACCGGCGTGGAGGTGGACGGCGCTCGGACCGTGCGGGCGGGCGAGGTGATTCTCTGCGGCGGCGCGATCAACTCGCCCCAGCTGCTCCAGCTCTCGGGCGTCGGCAACGCGGGCGAGCTCGAGCGCGTGGGCGTGCCGCCGCTCCACGATCTGCCCGGCGTTGGCGAGAACCTCCAGGACCACCTCGAGGTCTACGTCCAGTACGCGTGCACGCAGCCCGTGTCCGTGCAGCCGGCGCTCAAGTGGCGCAACCGCCCGGAGGTGGGGCTCCGCTGGCTGCTCTTCCACGACGGCCCCGGCGCCACGAACCACTTCGAGGCGGGCGGCTTCATCCGCTCGAGTGACCGGGTGGAGTACCCGAACCTCATGTTCCACTTCCTGCCGCTGGCGATCCGCTACGACGGCTCGGCCCCGGCGTCCGACCACGGCTACCAGGTGCACGTGGGGCCGATGAACTCCGACTGCATCGGCTCGGTGAAGATCGTCTCCGCCGACCCGCGCCGGCACCCGGAGCTGCGGTTCAACTACATGACGACCGAGGAGGACCGGCGCCAGTGGGTCGAGGCGATCCGCTGCGCCCGGGGGATCCTCACGCAGCCGGCGTGGGACGACCTGAGCGGCGGCGAGCTGTCGCCGGGGCCGTCGGTGGACTCCGACGAGGAGATCCTCGACTGGGTGGCCCGCGACGCCGAGACCGCGCTGCACCCGTCCTGCACCTGCCGGATGGGGATCGGCGCGGACGCGGTCGTCGATCCGGCGTCGATGCGCGTGCACGGCCTGGACGGCCTGCGCATGGTCGACGCCTCCGTGATGCCGCACGTGACCAACGGCAACATCTACGCGCCGACGATGATGATCGCGGAGCGCGCCGCGGCGATGATCACCGGGGACACCCTGGCGCCGCAGCACAGCGAGTTCTATCGCCACCGGCCGGTCGCGGCGGCGGTCGGCGCGTCGCGCCCGGAGGAGGCCGGATGACCTCTCAGGAAGGAAGCGTCACGGGCGCCGAGGGGCCGGCCCCCGGCGCGCTGCTGGCCGACCGCGCGTACCACGAGCTGCGCGACCGGATCGTGACGCTCGCGATCCCTCCCGGCGCCCCGATCAACGAGGACGCCCTCGGACGCGAGCTCGAGATGGGCCGCACGCCCGTCCGCGAGGCGATCAAGCGCCTGGCGCTCGAGAACCTCGTGACGGTCTTCCCTCGCCGCGGCACGTTCGCCTCCGAGATCAACATCACCGACCTCGCCCACATCTCCGAGGTGCGCGTGCAGCTCGAGGGCTTCGCCGCCGAGCGCGCGGCGGAGCGGTGCGCGCCCGCCTACGTCGGCGAGGTGGAGGCGCTGCTCGAGGAGATCGACCGGAACGAGGGCAGCGGCGACCCCGACACGCTCATGCGCCTCGACGCCCAGATCCACCGCTTCGTGTACCGCTGCGCCCGCAACCCCTACCTCGAGGAGACGCTCGAGCGCTACCTCAGCCTGTCGCTGCGAATCTGGTACCTCGTGCTCGACCGGCTGCCGCACCTCTTCGAGCGCGTGCACGAGCACCGCGACCTGCTGGTCGCGATCCGCGACGGCGACTCAGAGCGCGCCCGCCGCATCGCCGCCGAGCACGTCGCCGTGTTCGAGAGCGAGATCCGCGGCGTCCTCTAGCGGGGGCTCGCGGTACTCCGCCGGATCGAAGCGCCGCGTGCGGCGGCGGAACTCGAACGTGTAGCTCGGCCACATGATCGAGTTGATGCCGTTGCGGTCGAGGTACCAGCTGCCGCAGCCGCCCGTGTTCCACACCGAGCGGGCGAGCTGCTCCTGGACCTCGGCGTTGTAGGCGTCCTGGACCTCGGGCCGCACCTCCAGCGCGCCGCCGCGCATCGTTTCCAGCGCGCCCATCACGTAGCGCACCTGCGACTCGAGCATGTAGACGATCGAGCTGTGGCCGAGGTTGACGTTCGGCCCGTAGAGCAGGAAGAGGTTGGGGAAGCCGGACACCGTGGTGCCGAGGTAGGCCCTGGGGCTGCCCGCCCAGACCTCCGCGAGCGTGCGTCCGTCGGTGCCGCGCAGGTGGCGGGCGAGCGGCGGCTCGCTGGGAGCGAAGCCGGTGGCGAAGACGATCGCGTCGACCTCCCGCTCGGCGCCGTGGGCCACCACCGAGTGGGGCCGCACCTCCTCCACGCCGGCGGGGATCAGCTCGACGTTGGGCGCCGTGAGCGTGGGATACCACTCGCTCGAGAGCAGCATGCGCTTGCAGCCGAACGCGTAGTCGGGCGTGAGCCGCCTGCGCATCTCCGGGTCGTGCACCTGGAGGCGCAGGTTGAGGCGCGCGTACGCCTCCATCCCCTTGAGCAGGCTCGGGTTGCGCGTCATGCCGGCGGCGAACGTCTCGCGCAGGCCGTAGATGCCTGCCCGGGCGAGCGTCTGGGCCGCCGGGAAGCGCGCGTACAGCCGCTGCCGGCGGGGCCCGATCGGCTTGTCCACGTGCGGGACCACCCACCCGGGCGTGCGCTGGAAGACGTACAGGCGCCGCACCTTCTCGCGGATCCGCGGCGCCACCTGGACCGCGGTCGCGCCCGTGCCGACGAGCGCCACGCGCTCGCCCGACAGGTCGTGATCGTGGTTCCAGGCGGCGGTGTGGAACGCCGTGCCCTCGAAGCGGTCGATGCCCGGGATCCGCGGCAGCTTCGGGTCGCTTAGCAGCCCGGGCGCGGCCACGAGCACGCGCGCGGAGACCTCGCCCCGCGAGGTCTCGATCCGCCAGCGCGCCGCCCCGGCGTCCCACTCGGCCTCGAGCAGCTCGCAACCGAGGTGCGTGTGCGGCATCACCCCGAAGCGCTCGGCGCAGTCGCGCAGGTAGTCGAGGATGTCCTGCTGGAGCGGGTAGGCGCGCGGCCAGTCGGCCTTGCGGGCGAACGAGAACGAGTAGAGGTTCGACGGGATGTCGCACTGGCAGCCGGGATAGGTGTTGGCGAACCAGGTGCCGCCGACGTCCTCGCCGCGCTCGAGCACGACGAAGTCGTCCATGCCGGCGCGCTTCATCTCGATCGCCATGCCGAGGCCGCCGAAGCCGGCGCCGACGACGGCCACATCGACCTCCGAAGGAAGCTCGCGAGTCACGCGTCCAGCGTAATCGTCCTTGTCCGCCGTAGGATCGCCGGATGATCACCGGCGTACACACCGTCCTCTTCACCCCCGACCCCGAGCGGGTACGCGAGTTCCTCAGCGACGTGCTCGGATTCAGGTCGGTCGACGCGGGCGGCGGCTGGCTGATCTTCGCGCTGCCACCGTCCGAGATAGCCGCCCACCCGGCCGACGAGCCTGGCGCGCCCGAGCTCTACCTGATGTGCGACGACGTGGCCACGACGGTCGCGGAGCTGCAGGCGAGGGACGTACAGATCGCCGGACCGATCCGCGACGAGGGCTGGGGGCGTGTGACGTCGATCTCGTTGCCCGGCGGCGGCGAGATCGGTCTGTACGAGCCGCGGCACGCGCGGCCCTGAGGAGCTCTACAGCTCCCAGCGGGTCGGCGGGGCGTTCCCGCGGAAACGCTCCGACCCCGACTTGAGGCTTGCTCATCGGACACCCCCAAGACGCTGGCACATCCTTGACGCATGCCCTCGTGGCGGCGGAGTGCGTCAGCTCGGGCTGCCCACCACCGGTCCATCAAGAAGATTCTCCGGGTCGTC
>DASXAA010000100.1:0-25065 GCA_036407035.1 Thermoleophilaceae bacterium
GCGGCGGCGCGGCTGGCGGAGAGGTGGCGGCCGTGGCGCTCGTATTCGGTGGTGTATCTGTGGAGGAGCTTGGGCGAGCCGGCCGCGGAGCCGGCGGCGATGGCGGCCTGAGCGGAGCGCGCCCGCCGCCGAGTTCTCGACCGCCTCGTCAACATGACGTGCATCGCCCAGCCCCGCTACAACACGATCGGCCGCGGCTACTCCGCCACCCGCCGCGAGGATCCGCACCACCGCGCCCGCATCCACGCCGCCCTGGGCGATGCGCGGAGCGTCGTCAACGTGGGCGCCGGTGCCGGCTCCTACGAGCCGCGCGACCGCCACGTGGTCGCCGTCGAGCCGAGCGACGTCATGGCCGCGCAGCGGCCGCCCGACCTCGTCCCGGCCATCCGCGCGAGCGCCGCAAGGCTGCCGCTGCGCGACGGCGCCGTTGACGCCGCCATGGCGATCCTCACGATCCACCACTGGGACGACGACCAGGAGCGCGGCGTCCGTGAGCTGCGTCGCGTGGCGCGCGGGCCCGTGGTGATCGTCACCTACGACCCGGTCGTGTCCGGCGAGACGTGGCTGATGCGCGACTACCTCCCCGAGGTCGCCGAGCTCGACATGTGCATCTTCCCGGCGCCGGAGCGTCTGCGGGACTGGCTCGGCGGGGAGGTCTCGGTCGAGCCGCTCCCGGTCGCGCGCGACACGCCGGACTGGACGCTCGGCTCCTTCTGGGCGCACCCCGAGCGCGTGCTCGACACGGTGGCCCGCGCCGCGACGTCGGGCTTCGCGCGCATGGACGAGGCGGTCGTGGAGCGGGTCGTCGCCGAGGTCCGCCGCGATCTCGAGAGCGGCGCCTGGGACGAGCGCTTCGGCGACCTCCGCCGGCTCGATGCGCTCGACGTCGGGATGCGGCTCGTCGTCGCACGCTGACGCCGGCCGCCCCGGCCGAATATGTTCCCCGCCCATGCGAGCGATCCAGATCGCGGATCTGAGCGGCCCCGACTCCGCGCTCAGGGAGGTCGACCTGCCCGAGCCGGGCCCGGCGCACCCGATGGCCCCGGAGGGCGGCGTGGTGGTGGAGGTGCACGCGGCGGGCGTCTCGTTCCCGGAGGTGCTCCAGACGCGCGGCGAGTACCAGGTGAGGCCGGAGCTGCCGTTCGTGCCGGGCAGCGAGGTCGGCGGCGTCGTGCGCAGCGCGCCCGACGGCGCGCCGGTCCGGGAGGGCGACCGCGTGGCTGCCTTCTGCATGCTGGGCGGCTTCGCCGAGGTCGCCGTGTCGCCCGGCTTCCTCACGTTCGCGCTCTCGGACGAGCTCGACTTCGCGCAGGGCGCCGGCCTGGTCCTCAACTACCACACGGCCTACTTCGCCCTGACCACGCGCGGACGCCTCGCCGAGGGCGAGACCGTGCTCGTGCACGGCGCCGCGGGAGGCGTCGGCACCGCCGCGCTCCAGGTGGCCAAGGGCCTCGGGGCGCGGACGATCGGGGTCGTGTCGAGCGACGAGAAGGAGCGGGTGGCACGCGAGGCGGGGGCGGACGAGGTGGTGCGCTCGGACGGTCCCTGGAAGGACCAGGTCAAGGAGGCCGGCGGCGCCGACGTCGTGGTCGACCCGGTGGGCGGCGACCGCTTCACCGACTCGCTGCGGTCGCTGAAGGAGGGCGGCCGCGCGGTCGTGGTCGGCTTCACGGCGGGCTCGATCCCCGAGGTGCGCGTCAACCGGCTGCTGCTGAACAACGTCGAGGTGGTCGGCGCGGGCTGGGGCGCGTTCGTGATGGGCAAGCCCGGGATCAACCGCGAGATCGGCGACGCCGTCGACCGGCTCGTCGACGACGGCTTCGTCCGCCCGATCGTGGGCGCCCGCTTCCCGCTCGAGCGCGCGGCGGACGCGCTCAAGCTGATCGACGAGCGCGGCGCGACCGGCAAGGTAGTGCTCGACGTGCGGGGCTGAGCCGGCGAGGTGACCAAGCTGCCGCTGCCGCCTCCGGACCTCGCGGCGCGCGTGGGAACCGTCGACGGCAGGGACCCGCTGGACTTCTACCTCGACGAGGGCGAGCGCCTGCGGGGCGTGATCGAGCGGCTCGTGCCCGCTGGGTGGACCTGGGACGACAAGCGCGTGCTCGACTTCGGGTGCGGCTCGGCGCGCGTACTCCGCCACTTCGGCGACGAGGCCGAGCGCGGCGTCTTCCGGGGCTGCGACATCGACCCCGGGAGCATCGAGTGGGACGAGGCAAACCTCAGCCCGCCCTTTCGCTTCTTCACGAACGCACCCGCTCCCCCGCTTTCGCTGGAGGACGGATCGCTGGACCTGGTCTGGGCCATGTCCGTCTTCACGCACATCGCGGATCTGTGGAGCGACTGGCTGGTCGAGATGCACCGGGTCCTGGCGCCGGGCGGCATCCTGATCGCCAGCTATCTGGGCGAGGGGATGTGGCAGCCGCTCGTCGGCGAGCCCTGCCGTGAGGACGAGGTCGGTATGTCGGTGCTTCACCATTGGGAGGGCGCGGACGCCTGGGTGTTCCACTCCGAGTGGTGGCTGCGCGAGCACTGGGGGCGCGCGTTCGACGTCCTCGACGTCCGGCGACCGCCTCGAGAGCCGGACGGGTCGCCGCAGGTGACCCACAGCTACATCGCCCTCCGGAGGCGTGATCTCCCGATCACGAAGGCGGACCTCGAGCGGATCGATCCGGACGAGCCACGCGAGCTCGCCGGCCTACAGACCAACCTGCGGCTCGCGCGGCGGGAGATGGGCGCGCTGGCCGCCGGGCGCGGCGAGCGAGCAGGCACACGATCCAGGGCGCGGGACGCCGCACGGCGCCTCGTGGACGCCGCGAAAAGGCGGCGACACTAGTCGGGCTGCGCCTCCGCCACCAGCTGGGCCGGCAGCTCCACGGCGGCCGGGATCAGCGCCACCGCTGTCAGCGGTGGTGCTTCTTCGCCCAGGCGGACGCCTGGCTCCGCACGAGGTCGCTCAGGTCGCCGAGGGCGATCGTGGCGTCGAGCAGGTGGAGGCCCCAGGTGGCGTCCGGCACGGGGGTGAGCGCGGGCGCGCCGCCGAGCGGCGAGATGCGGAGCACGTTCGCGCCGCCCTCGGACGAGCAGCGCCCGCTGTACGCGCCGCGGAACTCGAGCCACGCCCCGGGGACCGAGGGCGTCGGCGCGCCGACCGCGAGCGTGGCCGCCCCGATCGTCGATCCGGGCGCGAACGGCGTGCTCGGGTAGATCGAGTCGAGCTTGGCGGAGCCGCCCCGCAGCGCCGCCGGGTTCGTGCACAGGACCTCGCGCTTCGGGTCGGAGCTGCGGCCGAAGACGGCGCCCGTGGGCGGCGTGACGTTGAACGTCGAGAAGGCCACGACGCAGCCCGTCTGCCGCTTCGAGCGGCAGGCACTGATCTTCTTGAAGTCGCCGCCCACGTCCTTGCCCTTGGCGACGGTGATGTTGCCGCCGAGCAGCAGCGCGGAGATCAGCCTGGCGCGCACCGCCCTCTTGCGGTCGATCTCCTCCGCGACCAGCCGGCGCAGCACGAACGTGCCCTGCGAGTGGCCGATCAGCACGACTCCGCGGCCCTTGTTGTACTTCCTCAGGTACGTGCGCCAGGCCTCGCGGACGTCGGCGTAGGCGCTCTCCCGCATCTGGTCCGTGACCGTGGCCGGGTTGAAGATCCCGGCCAGCGTGATCTGCCGGTACACAGGGGCGTACACGCGGCAGTCGCGCGAGTAGCGCGAGGCCTGGTAGAGCGCCACCGAGCGCTCCTCGGGGTCGATCTGCTTGGTCGCCTGCGGCGTCTGCTGGTCGCTCACCGTCGGGTAGACGTAGAAGCAGTCGAACCTCGGCCTGCGCACGCGCTTGACGTTGTGCGTGCCGAGCACCGTGCCGCTCGCCGAGACGCGCGTGGTCCTAAGGCTCGGCTCGCACGGGTTGTCCTTCACCCCGGGCTTGCAGAGCCAGACCGTCTTCGCCGAGGCGCCCGGCGCCAGCGCGAGTCCGGCGAGGACGACGACGACGGGCAGCAGCCGGCGCATGGGCGCGGGAGTCTATCGCGCCGAGGAACACCGCGCGCCACTTGTCACAAATTGTCGAGAAAGCGCTGCCGCGCCCGCTCGGCCTGGCCGAACATCCGCAGCCGCGCCACCTGGTCGCCGTCGAACTCCCAGACGTGCGCCACGTGGGTGTCGATCGGGACCCCGCTGCCACGCCCGGTCCCGCGGTAGCGGCACATGACGAAGACCTCGTCGCCGCGCTCGATGATCTCCTCGGGCTCCATCTCGAAGTCGGCCCACGAGTCGTCCCATTGCTCGGCCGCCCGCGCGATCTCCTCGCGCCCGCGGTACACCCCGGCGTCGGGGCCGCCGCGCGGCCACTGCCACTCGCCGTCGTCCCGGAACGAGTCGACCGCCGCGCGCGGGTTGTCCGAGTTCAGCACCGCGTACAGCCGGCGCACCTTCTCCTCGTGCACGCCATAAGTATCGCCGTAACCATCTAATCCCGTTCATCGGTGATACGATGCGGCGCCGTGCAGGAGCTCCACACCGGCCTCTGGCGCTGGACGGCGCGCCACCCCGAATGGCATCCGGGCGAGTTCGGCCGCGAGGTGGCGTCGTTCGCGGCGGTCGCCGGCGACGACACCCTGCTGATCGACCCACTGCTGCCGCCCGCCCCGGAGTCCGTGCTCGAGGTGATCGGCCGGGCGCTCGGCAGGCGACTCGCGATCCTCATCACTATCCCGTACCACGTGCGCGGCTCCGAGGAGCTGTGGGAGCGCTTCCGTATCGACGCGGAGACCACGATCTGGGGCCATCCGGCGGCGGCCAAGCGGCTGGGCGACCGCACCGCGTTCCGCGCGATCGAGCCGGGCGCGGCGCTGCCCGCCGGTGTGACGGCGCACCAGATCGGCAAGCCGCGCCGGTTCGAGATGCCGCTCCACATCCCGTCGCACTCGGCGCTCGCATTCGGCGACGCCGTGGTCGAGACCGGCGGGAAGCTGCGGGTGTGGTCGGAGCGCCGGCTCGACGCCGACGTCGAGCGCTTCTACCGCGAGCGCTTCAACCCGACGCTCGAGCCCCTGCTCGAGCTCGACCCCGAGCGCGTGCTCGTGACCCACGGCGAGCCGGTGCTCTCGGACGGGCGCGAGCGGCTGCGCGCGGCGATCGCTGCCGAGCCCTGGTATCACCGGCCCTGATAGCGCTACGCTCGGCGCCCCGCCCGTCCCCCAGGGAGGACTCGCATGACCCTCGCACCGCGCCGGACCCTTGCCCTGGTCGCTCTGGTGATCGCCGCGGCCGCACTCGTCGCGGTGGCCGGCCGGGCCGGCGACGCCCGCAGCGCATCGATCGACTGCCCCTCGTTCCACGTGCTCCACAACGACCGCATCGGCAGCCTGCGCCTGCCGAAGGGCTACTACGACGTCACGGCGAACGCGATGACCTGCGACGCCGCCTCCGAGCGGTTCACAGCGTTCCTCGAGGACTGGGACGGGCGCCTTCCACGTCCATGGCGCTTCACCGCGCGCGGCGCGGGGCGGGCGACGTTCACGGGCGGCCGCGACAGCTTCGCCGTCGAGTTCAGCGGGCCCAGCCCGAGCGGCGGCCACTCGGCGGGAGGCGGGTCCACGCGCGGGCTCACCTGCCGGGCGCCGTTCCACGTGCTGGGGAACGACCAGATCGGGGCCCTCAGCATCAGGGCGGGCTACTACCGCATCGTCCGCCTGAGCACCTACTCCGTGAGCTGCACGCGGGCGAGCAGGCTCTTCACGCAGTTCCTCCAGGACTTCGACGGCGACCTGCCCGGGGGGTGGGTGCTCGTGCCCGACGAGGCCGGGTTCATCAAGGGCTCCTTCTACCAGGGCTTCCGCATCGAGCCGTGGAGCGGGCCGCGGCCGCCCCATCCCACGCCCGGGCCCTCGCGCTGCCCCGGCACGTTCCAGGTCCTGCACGACGACGTGATCGGTCCGCTCGCGTTCCCGGCCGGGCAGTACCGGCTCGGGATCCTGCGGGGCTCGCAGGGGCTCACATGCTCCGGCATCTCGAGCCTGTTCCGCCAGTTCCTGGACGATCCGTCGGGCAGGCTGCCGAGCCCGTGGGTGATCGACCCCGAGACCGGCACGTTCCGGCAGGGCGCGGGGAGCCGCACGGGGTTCTCGGCGAAGCCGGCGTTCGACGTTCCGTAGCGGCCGCAAAGCCAGTCCCAGAGCCGCATCCGGCGCGGTAACGCGGCGGCTGTTGCCGCGCTGTTGCCGTACTTCTGCCGCGCAGTAACCGCTGCGCCGCACGATGGCCCCACTGCACACACGGGCTCGGCGCACAGGGCCGGCCCCGAGGAATCAGGAGGAGCCATGAGCACCACGATTTCCCCTCAGCACCCAGCCGTCGTTCTCCGCTCCAGCTACACGCACCTGCGTACGCTGCTGGTCGTCGCGATGATCGCCGTGGTCGGCCTGACCGCCGCCGTCGTGATCCTCGCGAGCGACGACAACGGCACCGCGGACCAGGCGTCGACGCTGACCCCGAACCAGCAGCGCGCCGCCGCGGCGTTCGGCTCGCTGTCGGCGGCCCAGCTCGACGCGGCGATCCGCAGCGCCGGGAGCATCCGCTACGACGGCGGCCCCGAGGAAGGCACGCGCGGGATCCAGCCGGCCCCGGTCGTGAAGCCGGCCGACGGCATCCGCTACGACGGCGGGCCCGAGGAGGGCACGCGCGACATCCAGTCGGCCCCGATCGAGAAGCCGGTCACCGGCAGCCGCTATGACGGCGGCCCCGAGGAGGGCACGCGCGGACCCCAGGCGACCCCGCTCCCCAAGGTGCAGCAGCCGGCCGACGGGACTCGGTACGACGGCGGCCCCGAGGAAGGCACACGAGGCCCGCAGTCATCCCGGTCCGACCAGGCGGAGGATGCGCTTCACGCTCGCAGTGAGGCGCTCAACACCGCCCTTGGCCTGGACTAGCTGACCCCGCCGGACGATCCGTCCGCTCCAGCGGATCGCCCACCGGCTGGCCGGGCGGTCGCGGCGCCACATCGGCGTCGCGCCCGCCCGGCTTTCACCGTTTCAGGCGCGCGCCTCGCCGGCGGGAGCGGCGAGGAGCCTTTTCAGCCAGGAGCGGCGGGCCTGGCGGCCGCGGGCGCGCCGGTACTCGCTGAGGGTGATGCCCGGGAGGATGCTGGTCTCGACGTAGAAGGCCCCGTCCGCCGGGGCGAGAGTGACGGGGATCGAGTTCATGCGAGCAGCGTCCCACCAGGCGCGCACCCGGACGATGCGGCGTGCATGTGTCTGCGGGTGCGGGTTTCCGCACCTCGGTAGTCGTCACAACCGCCCCCCTCAGTGCAAAGTAGTGGCAATGGAGTGGGACGACGCGCCGGACGAGGCGCTGGTCGAGATGGCGCGGGCCGAGCCCGCCGCGTTCGGCGCGTTCTACCGCCGCCACGAGGAGCGCATGCTGAGCTACTTCATCGTCCGCGCCGGCGACCACGAGGTCGCCGCCGACCTGACCGCCGAGACCTTCGCGGCAGCGCTCGCCGGAGCCCACCGCTACCGGCGCCGCAAGGGCTCGGCCTCGGCGTGGCTGTTCGGGATCGCGCGCAACACGCTGGCGATGAGCCGCCGCCAGGGACGCGTCGAGGCGCGCGCACGACGGCGGCTCGGGATGACGCCGCTCGTGCTGACGGACGAGGTGATCGAGCGGATCGCCGAGCTGGACGGCGCGGCACTCGAGCTAGTGAGCGAGCTGCCGCCCGACCAGCGCGACGCGGTCCGCGCGCGTGTGATCGACGAACGCGACTACGCCGAGATCGCCAAGGACATGCGGTGCTCGGAGCAGGTGGTGCGCAAGCGGGTGAGCCGGGGCCTCGAAAACCTGAGAGCCGGACTGGAGGAGAAGTGACGCGCCTTCCGCAGCTGGAGCAGGAGCTGGTGGCGGCCGCGGGACGGCTGCCGCGGCGGGCGGTGGTGCCGGTCGCGCGGGCGGCGGTCGCGACCGCGGTCGTCATCGCGGCGATCACTGCCGGTGTGGTCGTGTCGGACGGCGGCGGGCGGTCCCCGGCCGGCGGAACGGCGCCCGCGGCCTTCGGCACGGACGCGACGCTGCCCGACATGCTGGCCGTCTTCCGGCGACCCGCGACGCCTGCCGACGACCCCGATCTCACGCCGGCCGACATCCCGGACCGGCGACCCGGCGAGGACCCCGCGCGAGCGCGCCGGATCGACTGGCCCGATGCGACGATCTTCCTCTGGCCATGGCGCGACGGGGTCTGCCAGAGCTTCGACCCGAAGAGGGTGCAGGCGTCCGGCACCGGCTGCCCGCCGCTCGACGTGCTGAGGCGGACGGGGGTCGCCGTGGGGCTGATGACGAGGGAGGCGAGCGCGTTCGCGTCGGGCGTGGCGGTCGACGGCGTCGACGAGGTGGTCCTGAAGCCTGACGGCGGCCGCGACGTGCGGCTGCCGGTCAGGGACAACACGTTCGTAGCGAACCTGGGGCCGTTCGCCGGCGAGGGCGCGCGGTTGGAGTGGACCTACGCCGGGGAGGAGCGGAGCTTCGACCTGACGCCGATCCTGACCGAACTTCCCGCGCCGACGCCCCACCCCGACCCGGTCGCGGGCAGCATCAGCCCGCCGCTCGAGTTCACGGCGGACGGCAAGCGGTACTCGGCGATCGGCTTCCACACCGGGAGGACGGCGGTCTGCACGCGGCTGAGCGACCGCGACACCCACTCGCCGCTCGGCTACTCGTGCCTGAACGAGCGGCTGCTGGGCGACGCGCTTCGGCGGCAGCCGGCGCTCCTGTTCGCCGGGGGCGACACGGAGCAGGCGGGCTTCGCCCGCGCGGACGTGACGAAGCTGACGGCCGGCGACGCCGAGGTGGCGCTCTCGGAGCCGTGGCGCCCGGAGCCGTGGCCCGGCGAGCCGATCCGCTTCTTCTACGTGTTCGCAGGCGCGCGGATGCCGCTGACCGCGGCGCTGGCGGACGGGCGGACGGTGGAGGTGCCGTAGCCGAGGTGGCGTCGGCCACACCCAAGGGGGCCTGTCCGCGCGGCGGGTTGCACTGCATCGTGGGGTTCGGAACCCGCCCACGACGCAAGGAGCAAGCCGATGACACCGACCGCCCGATCGCTCAGCGCCGTACTGGCGGTCCTCGTTGCCGCGACCGCGGTACTCCTGTCCTCGGCCGGCTCCGCCGACGCGCGGACGTACACGGGCCAGCCCGCGGGCGGCGCAATCTCCCTGAAGGTGCAGCGCGGCCACCTGAAGCAGCTCGCCACCCGACTGCCCGCCGTGTGCCAGAACAACCACGGCGGAAGCTGGCGCAGCAACCTCCAGATCAACCTGAGCGGCGACCTGCCGCTGCGGGCCGGAAGGTTCTCGCTCCAGGGGCGCGCGCAGAACCAGGTCAGGTTCCAGGTGGCGGGCCGGCTGCGCGGCGGGACGATCAGCGGCCGGATCCGGCTGACCTACCTGGACCTCGACTACGTGGGGTACGACGACTCCTACCTGTGCGACACGAGCACGCTGCGCATCCGGGCGCGGTGACCCCAGCGCTCTACGTGTGCAGGCGCCGCGCCAGCTCGGTCCGCGAGTGGATGCCCAGCTTCGAGTAGATGCTCGAGAGGTGCCCCTCCACGGTCTTGGGCGAGACGTACAGGGCGGCGGCGACCTGTTTGGTGGCGAGCCCGTCGGAGACCAGCTCGGCCACCTTCCGCTCGGTCGGCGTGAGGTCACCGGCGCCGGACGCGCGGCCGCCGATTCGCCCGAGCTCGGCGCGGGCTCGTTCCTCCCAGGCACGGGCGCCCATCCGCGCGAAGGTGTCCCGCGCGCGTTCGAGCGCTTCGCGGGCGGCGCGCTTGTGCCGTGCCCGCCTGTGAGTGGCGCCGAGCGCGAGGGCCGTGCGACCACGCTCGAGCGGTATCGGGAGCTCCGCGTGAAGTTCCCAGGCCCGCTCGAGACGGCGGAGCGCGCCGTCGACGTCGCCGGTGGCCGCGGCGAGCAGCCCGCCGCAACGCTCGGCGGCGCCCATGGCGGACACGCGCGCGAGGCGGCGCGCATTCCGCTCGTACCAACCCAGCAGCTCCGCGGCCGGGTCCAGCTCGCCGAGCGCCGTTAGCGCCTCGATCTGGTCGGGCACCACGCGCGCCGTGCCGTGCTCGGTGATGCTCTCGCGGCGCAGGAGGTCCACGAGCGGCTCGAGCGCCCTGCACGCCGCGTCCGGTCGGCCGGCGGACAGCTCCAGCAGCCCGAGCGCCGCCCGTGCGAAGTGCTCGGCCGGGCGTCCGTTGGTGGTGTTCGCGAGCGCAAGCGCGCGCTCGGCACGCTGCCGGCCCGGCTCGATGTCGCCGACGATCGCGTCGGCGAGCGCGCGCAGCGACAGCAGGTAGGCGCCCACGGTGGCCTGCCCGCTCTGCTCCGTCAGGTCGAGCCCCTCGTCGGCGAGGCGGGCGGCCGCTGCCGCGTCGCCCCGCACGCATTCGACCTGCGCCAGGCCCACGAGCACATAGGGCAGAGAGCCCTCGTCCCCGATCTCGACGGCGCGACGGCGCAGCCACTCGAACGCCTCGGCGGCGCCGTCGAGGTCGTCCCACCAGAGCCGCGTGAACGCGACCTGGAACAGGGGCTGTGCGATCGCGCGGCCGTTCTCGCACCGCGGCTGCAGCTCCAACGCCCCCTCCAGCGTGCGGGCGGCGTTTGGATCGCCCAGCGCTGCCTCCGACAGCAGCCGCCCGCCGCGGGTCTCGGCGACGGTCGAGACATCGCCCGTGCGGGACGCGGCGTCCTCCCCGATCGCCGCGTGCTCTACGGATTCCCGCAGGCGCTCCCGGAGGCGGAAGAGGATCGACGCGAGGTGGTTGTGCGCCGCGGCGAGCAGGCGTTCGTCGTCACGGGCCTCCCCGACCGCCTGGCGCAGGAGCGCCTCCGCCGCGCGGAGGTCGTCGTCGTAGCCGCGCACCAGCGAGAGCCGGATCAGCGCGCGGGCGCGGTCGGCGCCCGGTTCGAGATCCGCGATCGTGTCCTCCAGCAGCTCGCGGGCGCGGCGGCTGTCGCCGCACTGGAAGATGGAGAACGCGGCGTCGACCGTGCGCAGGCGCCCCTCGCGCACTCGCTCCGACGGCGTGAGCCGCGCGGCCGACTCGTACAGCTCCGCGGCCGCCTGCGGAGCGCCGCGGGCGTGCGCGCGGCTCGCGGCGGCCTCGAGCGCGCTCGCCACCGCCTCGTCGGGCCCGGACGCGGCACGCGCAAGGTGCCTCGCCCGCTCCTCGGGATCGTCGACCCGCTCGGCGATCCACGCGTGGAGCTCCCGCCGCTCGCCGGCGGCGAGAGCCGCGTAGGCGCCGGAGGCGAGCAGCGGGTGGGCGAAGCGGACGCGGCCGTCCACGAGCGTGACGATCTGGGCGCGCTCGGCCTCGGCGAGCCCGCGCTCCTCGGCGACCTCGGATACGAGCGCGACGCTCGGCTGGGCCAGTGAGGCCGCGGCCGCCAGGGCGCGGAGCGCGTCGTGCGAGAGCGCGCGGAGTCGCGCTCCGACGAGCGCGTCGAGAGTCATCGGCAGGCGCTCGCCGGGCTCGAGGCGCAGCGTGCCGGCTCGCAGGGCGCGAGCCAGCTCGAGCGCGAAGAACGGGTTGCCGCCGGAGAGCTCGTACAGCCGGTGGAGGACCGGGCGCGCCGGGACGTAGTCGAGGTGCGCCTGGAGCAGCCGCTGCAGCGCGCCCAGACTCAGGGGCGGCAGCCTCACACGCGCCAGCCGATCGCCCGCGAAGGCGCGCTCGAGGCCGAGCGGCACCTGCTCGCCGCCCTCCGTCCGCCACGCGAGGAGGAGCCCCACCCGCTCCTCGTCGATACGGCGTGCCACGAAGCGGAGCACCGCCGCCGATGGGCGATCGAGCCACTGGATGTCGTCGATCGCTACGAGCAGCGGCCCCTCACGCGCGAGCTCGCGCAGCGCCCTCAGCGTGGCCACCGCGACGGCCTGCTGGTCGGGCCCGTCCCCGCCCTCGTCCGAGAGCAGGAGTGCGACCTCGAGCGCTCGCCGCTGCGGGTCGGGCAAGCGCTCGAGGACGTCGTAGCGCTCGTGGAGGAGATCGCCGAGCGCGGCGTGGGCGAAGCCGGTCTCTGCCTCCGCCGGGCGAGCACGGAGCACGATGTTGCCGCGGCGCCGGGCGGAGTCCAGGGCGGCCTCCCACACGGAGGTCTTGCCGGCGCCCGCCTCCCCCTCGATCACGAGCGCGCCGGACCCGTCCGGCACCGCGTCTACGAACCGTTCCGCGCTCTCCAGCTCCGAGTCCCGACCGATGAGCTCGACGCCCATGACCTCCAGACGAGGCTACCCCGGCCGGGAGTCGCGGACAAGCCGGGCTACGGGGTGCCCAGGTCCGCCCGCCACTCACCGCTCCTGACGCCCCGGATGGCCTCATCGGCCGGCCGGTAGCCGCCATTCCGCTCCCTGCAGAGCTCGGTGATGGCGAAGAAGATGCTCTGGGCGGCCTGCAGGCGGTTCAGGCCGCGGATCTGCGCGTCGTCGGCGAGCGCGTACTGCACGATCGTCGTCATCTCCGCCGAGTTCACCTTGTCCCTGATGTCGGCGCAGCGCAGGTCGTATGGGTTCCGCTCGAGCTGGGCCTGCCGCTGGGCCAGAGTGAGCTTCTTCGGCGCCTGCGCCTCGTTCGTCCTGTCGGTGTCGCCGCAGCCCGCGGCCAGCGCCGCGCACGCCGCCAGCCCGATCGCTGCCACTCGTGCCTTCATGTCACACCTCCTGGTGCGTCGCTCGGTGCGACGGGGACCACTTCGACCACGCGACCGACTTGGATCCCCGCCAGCCGGCTCGCCTCGCTGACCAGTTGCGCCGACTCCGCCTCGACCAGGTGCAGGCACAGCTCGTCGCCGGGGAGGAACGTGGACTGCACGTCGCAGACACGAGCCCCGTCGACGGCCAAGGCGGCGGCCGCACGCCGCACGCGCGTGGCCGACTCACCCAGCTCGCCCCACCTCGAGCGGGGGAGGTAGAACTCGATCAGGAAGCTTGCCATTGCCGCGAAGCTACGGCGGAGGCCTCGCGGGCGAAACGGGGAATTCCCCTGGACTTTGCCGAGGTTCCCCTGGCGTCCCGCAGACACGCGGGTGCAAGTAGGGAAGGTCTACCCATACCGCCGGCCCCGCCGCGTGGCGACGATGGGCCCGTGTCGCAGGTCGGAGCAGATAAGACGCCATGGCACTGAAGGTCCTCGCGCTCGGCGCCGTGACGGCGCTGCTGGCCTGCGGGTCCGCGCAGGCGAGCGACACGTTCCGGATCACCGCCGGCGGTGACCAGAACTGGGGGCCGTCGAGCGGAGCGATCGACCAGACTGACTCCGCGCCGCTCGAGGCGACCGGCACGATGACGGGCGACAGCAACGCCGTCGGCAGCGTCGACTACCACCTGCAGTCCGGCCCAGGGATCGTGCGCGCCTCGCTCCACGGCAACGTCACCGTCCCCTCCGGCCTCGCCTACCCGTTCAACCCGTCGGTGCAGGCGGTCTCGACGACCGAGCTGACCGTCACCGGGCCGGAGTTCGAGATCAACACGTCGATCAACCTCCACGTCGACGGCGTGATCGACACGACGGTGTGCGGCGACGGCACGGACTGCGGCCAGCTCGCTGTCTTCATCTTCGCCCCGGCGAGCACGACGGCGGGGGCCGGCTCTGAGTTCACCTCGGTCGGGCCCGGGCGGGAGAACGAGCTCGGGCTCACCCTCGACCCCGTCCCGGGCGGCTTCCACGTGCACGGCGACGTGACGTCGCGCGAGTTCGGATTGCGCACCGGCACGCCGACGCCGATCGGGATCGTGCTCAACCTCAGCGGGCGCTTCGGGGGCAACCCGGCGGTGTCGACGTTCGGCGGCAGCTTCGACGATCCCGCCCAGCACTTCCAGGTCAGCTTCGCGCCGAGCGGGCCGGTGCTCAACCTCCCGGCCGGCTACACGGTCTCGGGCTCCGGCGTGACGGGCAACCGCTGGGACGACCCGTTCGCGGGCAACCTCGTCGTCGCCGACTGCGACGACCCTGCTCTGGCGCAGGCCACGACCATCCGCGGCAGCCTCATCCTGCGCGAGCTGGAGGACTGCGACGGCGTGACCTTCCCGCAGCTGACGCACATCGGCGGCGACCTGGTGATCGACGGCGACCACGCGCCGCACGTCGCATTCCCGGGACCGGTGATCGTGGACGGCAGCGTGCGCGTCGTCGGGAACGACGGCGGCGGCGACCTCGACCTGGGCGACACGTCGGTCGGCGGGGCCATCGATGTGAGCGGCAACGGCGGTGACCTGACGATCGACGCAGGGTCGGTCGGTGAGGCGATAGACGTGAGCGGCACGGGCGGTGACCTGACGATCGACGCCGGCTCCGTCGGCGGGGCGATCGACGCGAGCGGGACCGGCGGGGATCTCACGATCGACGCGGGCTCGGTCGGCGGAGCGATCGATGTGAGCGGCACCGGCGGCGACCTGACGATCGATGCCGGCTCGGTCGGCGAAGCGATCGACGTGAGCGGCACGGGCGGCGACCTGACGATCGATCCGGGGACGACGAGCGGCGATCTCGACATCAGCGACAACGCCGGCACGGACGTCATCAACGTCGGCGGCGGGCAGGTCGGCGGCGACCTCACGATCACCGACAACGGGACCGCCGTCGTCAACGCGAACGACTCGCTCACGGTGAGCGGGGACGCGGACGTCGAGAGCGACGCCGGCGACGGTGGGATGCTCGACCTCTCCGACGTCGACGTCGCCGGCGACGAGACGATCGCGGCAGACGGCGCGGACGCCGTGACCGCCGACACGGCCGGCGGGACGACCGACGTATCGATCCTCGGCGGGACGGCGGCGATGCACGCCGTGCTGCCCGATGGCGCGTTCGACCAGCCCGTGGCGTTCACGATCACCCGGCGCGGGAACGATCCGGCCGAGTCCGGCGCCGCGAGTGGCGGCGCCCCGGCGCAGGTGGACCCGCTCGCGGGCTACGCGTTCGCGTTCGGGATCCCGGCCTTGAACGCGGACGCCCGGCTGGCGTTCACGGTCGACCTCGCCGCGCTCGACGCGCCCACGCGCGCGGCGCTGCTGGCGGGGATCGCGTCCGGGAGCGCGACCCTCGTGTCCAAGGCGGACGAGCCCGGCTCGGTGTACGGCGCCTTCGCTCGCTGCTCCGGCGCGCAGACGCCGGAGGCCGACGGCTGCGTGGCAGTCACGCTGCTGGCGGCCGACGGCAGCGTCGCGCCGCCCGGGACCGAGCCCGCTTTCGCTCGCTTCGAGGGGATCGCCGGGCACTTCTCGACCTACGCCGTGGCGCTGCTCAGCACGCGACACGGCGGGCCTCCCGCCGGCACGCCGAGCCCGCCCCGTGGATCGATGGGCCCGACCGCGGCGCAGATCCGGGCGCTGCTGCGCTCCCAGATCACGCCGCACGGCAGGGCGGGGAGGATCCGCGCGCTGCTGAAGCACGGCTACCGGCTGCGACTCCGGGCGCTCACGGCCGGCACCGCGAAGGTCGGGTGGTACCGGCCGCGGAAGGGGCACAGGCCGGTCCTGATCGCGAGAGGCCGGCACAGGTTCACCGCCGCCGGCAGGGCGACCATCACGATGAAGCTGACGGCCGCCGGCCGCAGACAACTCCGGCACGCCAGGCGCCTCCGCCTCACGGCCAAGGGCACGTTCACGGTCGCGCCCGGGGCGGCCGTGACGGCGACGCGGCGGTTCACGCTCAGGCGGTGAGGGTCAGTCGCCGATGACGGCGTCTGCATTAGCCGGGCCTCACGCCTGAGGTTGTTGCGCGGATCCCGGCCCCGGGTCTATGTTGGACGTCGTGGGCGGGCGTTCGCGCGTGATTGGCCTCGTGGTCTCGCTCGTGTTGCTTTCGTTCGCGCTGGTGCCGGTGAGCGCCGGGGCCGTCTTCGGTTCGTTGGGCGAGGACTTCCGGATCTCGTTCATGGGTCCGAACGGCGACACGAACTACGACGCGGGGTCCGCGAGCGTCGCCTTCAACCCGGCCGCGAACGAGTATTTCGTCGTCTGGGCGGGCGACGACATCCTGCCGCAGGTGGAGGGCGAGTTCGAGATCCTGGGCCAGCGGCTGTCGGCGAGCGGCGCGCGCATCGGCGCGCCGATCCGGATCTCCGACATGGGCCCGGACGGCAACGCGGGCTATGACGCCGACAACCCGCGTGTCGTCTACAACCCGGCGGTGGGCGAGTACCTGGTGGTGTGGGAGGGCGACGACGACACCCCGTACACCCCTGGAGCGCCGCTCGTCGACAGCGAGTTCGAGATCTTCGCCCAGCGGCTGACTGCCGCGGGCGTGGAGCAGGGCAGCGACCTGCGCGTCTCCGAGCAGGGCGCGGACGGGGTCGCGAACACCAGCGCGACCGATGCGAGCGTCGCCTACGACTCGGCCGCGAACGAGTATCTGGTCGCGTGGACGGGCGAGAACGGCGTGAGCGACGAGGACGAGATCTGGGCCCAGCGGCTGTCCGCGACCGGCAGCGAGGTCGGCGGCAGCGACTTCCGCATCTCCGACATGGGCCCGGACAACAACGCCAGCTACAACGCCGACCGTCCGAGCGTCGCCGCCAACCCGAGCGCGAACGAGTACCTCGTCGTCTGGGCGGGCGACGACACGACCGACGACGAGCGCGAGATCTATGGCCAGCGGCTGTCCGCCACGGGCGGGCAGGCGGGCGACAACGACTTCCGGATCTCCGACCTCGGCCCGGACACCAATACCTTCTTCCTTGCCTTCGCCCCGAGCGTCGCCTACAACCCAACCTCCGATCAGTACCTGGTCACGTGGTTGGGCGACGACAACGTGGCGCCGCTGGTGGTCAACGAGTTCGAGATCCTGGGCCAGCGGCTGTCGGCCAGCGGCGCGGAGGTGGGCGCGAACGACTTCCGCATCTCCGACATGGGCCCGAACGGCGACACGACCTACATGCCCGAGTCCTCCACGATCGCGGCCAACTCGAGCACGGGCGAGTTCCTGGTCGTCTGGTGGGGCGACGACAACACGCCGCCGCTGGTCAGAAGCGAGGACGAGATCTTCGGCCAGCGGCTGACCGCCGCGGGCGTCGAGGCGGGCACGAACGACTTCCGCATCTCCGACATGGGCCCGAACGGCGACACGGCCTACGGCGCTGCCTGGCCGAGCGTCGTCTACAACCCGACTGCGAACGAATCGCTGGTCGTGTGGGAGGGCGACGACGACACGTCGCCGCTGGTCGAGGACGAGTTCGAGATCTTCGGCCGGCGGCTGGGCGAGGTGCCACCGGCCGGCGGCGGGCCTGCCGGCGGCGGCCCGCCTGCCGGCGGCGGACCTGCCGGCGGTCCGCCCGCCTTCGGTGCCAGAACGCGGGTGACGCTCGCGCTCGCCGCCAGGCGGATCCCGGCCAGGGGCCCGCTCAAGGTCCGGATCGCGAACGCGAACGGCTTCGCGATCAAAGGCAAGCTCTCCGGGCGGACGGTGAACCGCATCTCGGCCACGCGCAGGCGAGCGGTCAAGCTGAAGGCCAGGACATTCAGGGTCGGCGCCAGGGCCAAGAGGACAGTTGGGCTGCGTCTGCCGCAGGCACTGCGGCGGTCGCTCCGCCGCAAGGGCAGGCTCAGGCTGCGCCTGACCGCCAAGGTCACGGACCCGGCCGGGAACACCCGCACGGTGAGGAGGAACGTGGCTCCGCGGCTGAGGCGGCGTTGATGCGCGGCTGGGCGGTGGCGACGCTGGCTCTGGCGGCGGCGTTGGTGGGCCCGGATGGCGCGCACGCGTTCGTCCCCCTGGGCGTGGACTTTCGGATCTCGTTCATGGGGCCGGACGGCAACAACAACTATGGGGCCGAATCGCCCAGCGTCGCCTACAACCCGGTCGCGGGCGAGTACCTCGTCGTCTGGGAGGGCGACGACAACACGCCGCCGCTGGTCGACAACGAGTACGAGATCTGGGCCCAGCGGCTTTCGGCCGCCGGGGCCAGGCTCGGCGGGCGCATCCGGGTATCCGCGCAGGGGGCCGACGGCGACCCCGGCTCCGAAGCCCACACTGCGAGCGTCGCCTTCAACCCGACCGACAGGGAGTACCTGGTCGCCTGGGAGGGCGAGGTCGGAGCGACCGGCGAGTTCGAGATCTGGGGTCGGCGGCTGTCCGCAGCGGGCGACAGGCTCGGCGACCCGGACGACCTCCAGATCTCCGACATGGGCCCACCCTCCAACGCGAGCTACGACGCCTTCAACCCGAGCGTCGTATTCAACCCGGCCGCGGGCGAGTACCTGGTTGTGTGGGAGGGCGACGAAGACACGCCGCTGGCCGACGACGAGTTCGAGATCTTCGGCCAGCGGCTGAGCGCCGCGGGGGCGCACGCGGGCGCCAACGACTTCCGGATCTCCGAGCAGGGCGCGGACGGGGTTGCAGCCACCAGCGCGACCGATCCGAGCGTCGCCTACAACCCGGTCGCGAACGAGTACCTGGTCGCGTGGACGGGCGAGGAGGGCATGAGCGACGAGGACGAGATCTGGGCGCAGCGGCTGTCCGCGAGTGGCGGCGAGGTCGGCGGCAGCGACCACCGCATCTCCGCCATGGGCCCTGACGGCAACGCGACCTACAACGCCCTCCGCTCGAGCGTCGCCGCCAACCCGGCGACCGGCGGCTACCTCGTCGCCTGGCAGGGCGACGACGACACCGGGGCGCTCCGCGACGATGAGTACGAGATCTTCAGCCAGCGGCTGACCGCCACCGGCGCGCAGACGGGAGCGGACGACCTCCGCATCTCCGAAACGGGCTCCGACGGCGTCGGGAACCAGGCCGGCTTCCCGAGCGTCACCGCCACGGCGAACGAGTACCTCGTCGTCTGGCGCGCCGACGACGATCTGTCGCTGTTCGAGATCTTCGGCCAGCGGCTGCCCGCGACGGGTGTCGACGCGGTCGAAGACGACGTGCGCATCTCCACCAGGGGACCCAAGCTCAACCCGTTCTACAACGCCAGCAACCCGAGTATCGCCTACAACCCGAGCGCGAACGAGTACCTCGCGGCCTGGGGGGCGAACGACAACACCCCACCCCTCGCCCAGAACGAGCGCGAGATCTTAGGCCGGCGGCTTGGCGATCCACCGCCCCCCGCCGGCGGCAGGGCGCCCGGCGGCGGCGGCGGTGGTGGGACCGTGAGCGCGCTCCCGGCGTTCGGCTCCAGGACGCTCGTGACGATCGCGCTCGCGGCCAGGCGGGTCCCAGCCAGCGGGCCGCTCAAGGTCCGGGTCACCAACCGGAACGACTTCGCCGTCGCAGGCCGGCTTGCCGGGCGAACGACGAGACCCGTCTCGGCCGTGCGCAAGCGACGTGTCAAGCTCAAGGCGAGGTCCTTCAACGTCCGCGCGCACGGCAGGAGGACCGTCAAGCTGCGGCTGCCGCGGTCGCTCCGCCGCACGCTGAAGCGCACCGGCAAGCTCTCGCTTCGGCTGACCGCCCGCGTCAGCGACCCCGCGGGCAACAGGCGCAATGTGAACAGGAAGGTGACGCCGAGACTCAAGCCCACGCGCCGGCACTGAGCTCGCCCGTCTCCGGCACGAGGAGCGGCGCCCACCAGCCCACGCCTCGGGCAGGCTGGCCGGAGCCTCGACCGGCGGCGGACGCCGGCCCGCGTCCGCAACACTGCCGTCGCACCTCGCTCCCGGCCGCTCGGGCTAGTCGTCCTCGACCGGTTCGCTGTAGCTGTCGTTCTTATGGCGCGGCGAGCGCGAGAGCTGCTGCGAGCGCGCAGGGGATGAGCGTTGCGACTCGTCGGATCGTTTGCACCGTGGTCCGGAGGGCCGGGAACCGCATCTGGTGCGGCCGGCAACCACGAGCCCTACCGCTGCAGGAAGTCCAGCGTCGTCCGGTTGAAGGTCTCCGGGTCCTCGTGCAGGCCCCCGTGTGACAGGTGATCGAAGACCACCAGCTCGCTCCCGCCGATCCGGCTCTTGATCCGCTCGGCGTAGCGCGGCGAGCAGACAAGGTCGTGCGCCCCGACGGTGATCAAGGTGGGAGCCTCGATATCGCCCAACAACGCGCTCACGTCGTGGTTGAGCGCCGCGTCGGACTGCGCCAGGAACGCGTCCAGGGGCTGGGCCGGGCGGCCGCGCACAAAGTCCGCCAGCGTGTCCGCGAACTCAGGCCGCTCGACGTACATCTCGGGCGTGAAGCAGAGCGGGAAGATGCCCTGGATCACCGCGTCCGCGACCGTTGGCAGCGACGACGCGAGCGTGCGCCACATCTCGACCACGGTTCGTAGGTAGCGATCGCTGGTGTCCCACGCGCTGTGCAGCGAGAGCGAGCGCACGCGCTCCGGATGGCGGGCGGCCAGGTGCATCCCGATTGCCGCGCCGAGCGATACCCCAGCGACGTGCGCCCGCTCGACCCCGACCGCAGCGAGGAAGGCAGCGACCTGGTCGGCATAGGCGCTGGTCGAGTACGGCCCAGCCGGCTTGTCGCTCTCGCCTGTGCCCGGAAGGTCGAGCGCGATGCAGGTGAAGTGCTGGGTGTAGGCCGGGAGCTGGAACGCGTAGCAAGCGTTGTCGGCCGACAGGTAGGGGATGAGCAGGAGCGGCTCGCCTTCGCCCTGCACCTCGTAGTTGATCGTGAGCCGGTCGACGTCGATCCGTGGCATGGCGCTTCCTCCTGGCTGCTGGGTGCGGCCGCACCTTGCGATGTGACCGATGGTCTACGCCTGCGCCGGCGCGCAGTCAACCACGAGGTCTGAAGCCCTGACTTTGACTACGCTTCGTGGATGAGCCCTCCGGCGACCCTCATCATGTGGTTTCAGCTGCGTTCGCCGGAGCTGGCCGAGGACTTCGAGCGTCTGATGACGGAGGACCGCGACATCGTCCGCGGGTCGCTGGACACGGTCTCGGAGTGGCGGCTCACGCGGCCGGCGGACGTGCCCGGACAGTCCATCGGGTCGGCCGACTACGTGCTGGTCGCCGAGATCGCCGAAGTGGACCGCTTCGAGCAACAGGCGAGCGAGCACGTCCAACGCCTGACCGATGACCTGGAGCACCTCGTCTCGAGCCGGGGGATGCTCGTCGTGCGTCCCGTTCTTTGAAGTCCGCGGTCGGTGAGCTCATCCCCGCCGGCGTTCGCCGTGATGCCGACCTGTGCCGCCCGGGCCTGCCGAGTGGCCACCCGGCGAGACCCGGTGGCCGCCCCGCATCGGCCGCACGCCGCCGTCCGCGGCCCGCTTGAGCGGCCGCTCCCGGAGGTCGCGCACCACCGCTTCCACGAGCCGCTCCTCATCCCGCACCCGGCCGTCGGTCACCGCGTCGATCAGGCCCCGCTTGCGGTCCAGCACGTCCGCCATCGATTCGTCGATCGTGCTCGGCGCCAGCAGGTACCAGGCCGTGACCGCGCTGTCCTGGCCGATCCGGTGTAGGCGGTCCTCGGCCTGGTCGTGGCGGGCCGGTGTCCAGTCGAGCTCCATGAAGGCGACGTTGGAGGCGCGTGTGAGCGTGATCCCGTGCGAGCCGGCGCGGAGCGAGCAGACGATCAGCTGCGGGCCGTCATCGCGCTGAAACGCGTCGACGGCGTCCTGGCGCGCCGCAGCCGAGTCCGACCCCAGTATGTGCACCGCCTGGGGGAACCTCTCCACCACAGCCTTCTGGATCTCGATGTGCTCGGCAAACACGACAAGTGGCTCGCCGGATGCGAGGAAGTCCTCGATCCATGCCAGCGCGGTCGGCAGCTTGCCGACGGCGGCGAGCTGGCGCAGGTTGTTCAGCCGCACCAGCTGCTCCGAGCGCAGCGCGGCGGCGACCTTCGCGTCGAGCGTGCGCAGGTCCAGCGGCAGGGACTGAAGCCAGGCGATTACGTCCTTCTCCGCCAGCCGGTACTCCTGCTCGTTCGCCAGCAGCAGCGGCACGGTGTCCTGACGCTTGGACGGCAGCTGGGGCAGCACCTGCTTCTTGGTCCGGCGCACGTAGCCGATCGCGCGTAGGTTCCAGTGCAGGCGGTCGTCGCTCCCGGCGGCGCGGAACCGGCGCGTCAGCCGCGCTCCGCTGCCGAACTCGTCCAGCCGCCCCAGTACCCGCAGCTGGGAGACCAGCTCCTCGGCGCGGTTCAGTATCGGAGTGCCGGTCAGCGCCAGCCGCAGGGCGTCCGGCGGAAGTGCGGCGGCCAGCTCCAGTGCAGCCTTGGTCCGGCCGGCCTGCGGGTTCTTCACGTAGTGCGACTCGTCGAAGACGACCGCCCGCGGCTCGCGCGCGGCGAGCTCGTCGACGTGCGCCTCGAGGATGTCGTAGTTGAGGACGACGATCTCGGCCGTCGCGGCGTCGTCGGTCCAGGACTCGTCGGCGCGGCCGCTGAGCACGGCGGTGGTGCGGGAGGGCAGCCAGATCGAGCTCTCGCGCTCCCACATCAGCTTCATGCTCGCCGGGCAGACCACGATGGCCGGGAACGCGTCGTCGGCCTCGAGCGTCGCCAGCGCCTGGACCGTCTTGCCGAGCCCCTGCTCGTCCGCGATGAACGTCTGGCGCCGCGCGAGGGCGTAGCGCACCCCGGCGCGCTGGAACGGATGCAGTTCGCCGCCCAGCACGAGATCGTGAAGCTCGGCACTTTCGGCGTACGACAGGGCGACGATCTCGGCCGCGCGGGCGTGCTCGGCCACCAGCTCGTCGATCAGCTCGCGCGCCCGCTCATCGATCTCGACACGCGGATGCGCCGCCACGAAGTCGGCGACATGGACGGCCAGGGCCGGGTCGCCGGGTACCGCCACGCCCGACGATGCCGTGCGGTTGAAGATGCGGCCCTCGCGGTAGAACAGGTGCGCCTCGGGGAGCCTCCTGAAGTCGTGGGCGGGAGCCGGGTTCCAGTGGGTGACGAGGGTCAGCTCGGGCTCGCCGTCGTCTGACACGCCCAGCGAGAGCGTCGCCGGGGCGGGGGCGCGGCCGGCGCGGAGGTCGTTGAGGCAGGCGCGCGCGAGGTCGTCCAGCTGGACGCGCTCGAGACCGGAGAGCAGATCGGCGCTCTCGGCGGTGAAGGCGAGCTGGAGGCGGTCCTCGCCGACCCGCGTCGCCCCCTCCAGCTCGTCGGGCGGATCGCCCGACAGCGTGCGCAGGAGGAAGACGCCGGACCCGTGCTCGTCCTGATGGGCCGTGACGAGCCCGCGCCAGAGCGATGAGTCGCTCAGCCAGTCGAGCACCTCGCGGCTGGGCGTGAGCTCGGGGAAGCGGGCGAGCACCCCCTCGATCGGCTTGGCCGCGCGGGGATGGGCCGGGACGCGCCAGTTCTTGCGGCGCCAGTCGAACCAGCGTCCCGGGAGCTGCCTGACCGCCTCGTTGAGCTCGTCGTGGATCGGAAAGCTGAAGACGATCTCCGGGTCGCGCGGGTTGTCGTCCAGCACGAAGACCCGGCCCGAGACCGGTGTGGACGTGCTCTCAGCCGGATCGGACATCAACCGGTTGAGGCTAGCGGCCGGCGTCAGCGGGACGTCAGCGAAATGTCAGCCGGTCGCGTTTTGCTTGACGCATGGGATGGCTGAAAGAGTCCGGCCTCGCGAAAGCCCACCTGTTTGCCATGGTGGCGGCGGGGCTGGCGGCGGCCGCGTTGGCGGGCGCGCCGGCCGCATCAGCCGGCACGGTGATCGTGCACTCCGCGGGGAGCGGCGAGCTCCGGGGCGACCGGCTGATCCTGCACGGTGTGAACCCCCGCGTCAGCTATGCCACCAGCAGCGGTCGGGCAGGGACGGAGTCCGTCAGGCGGGTGCACCGGCGCGTGTTCGTCCCCGGCAAGCCGGCCACCGGCACGCTTCATGTGGCGGGCCACCACGGCGGCGACGAGCCGACCTTCAGGCTCAGCCGACCGCGCTATAGCGCGGCCCGCGACACGGTCAGCTACCGGGCCAGGCCGCTCGACAACAAGCGTCTGCCCGGCGGCACCGCCCGCGCGGCAGGAATCCCCGCGCGCCGCTTCGGCGCCGCCTCGCTGTCGATCGTCCCGCACACAGCGCTCGCAAGCGGGAGCAACGGCGGCAACGACTGCTACGCGCTGATCAACAACGAGGGGGGCTTCAATGCCGCGGACCTCGAGCTCCAGTCGTCGTCGAACTGGGACACCGACAGCTGGGCCTCGGGTAGTCCGCCATCCAGCATCGAGATCAATGGCACGGCGGCGGTGGAGTCGGACGGCGGCCTCTGGCGCGGCTGCTCGCAGACCACTGTGTGGACACGGGCCCCAGGTGGTCGCGCGCCCACGGGGACGTTCACCATTACCGTCACGTGGCCGTGGACGCAGCTGCCTACGAGCACCTGCACGACCGACCAACCGGACTGGTATCGGTGCCGGCGTGACGACTCGAATGGCGCGATCGTGTGGGACGTAGAGGCCACCAGGCCGTAAGGCTCGCGGCCGTCTGACTCATCGGTGCGCGTCAGCGAGACGTCTGTCGAATGTCAGCGGGGTTTGGTCTGCTCCGAGACACGTGAACGGCCGAGGAGAGAGAGCAGCGATGTTCGCCCATGGCAGTGAGAGTTTCGGGGGTATCGAGGGAGCCCGCGGCCGGCGGACGGCGCTGGCCGCGGCCGGCGCGGCCGTGGTGGCGCTGGCCGTCGCGCTGCCCGCGGCCGCCACGACGACGGTCACGCACTCGGCCGCCAGCGGCGAGCTCGCCGGCGGCAGGCTGGTCCTGCACGGGGTCCACGGCAAGGTCACCTGGGCCAGGGACAGCGGCGACGTCGGGCGGATATCGGTCCGGCGCCTGCACCGGCGCGCGTTCGCGCCCGGGCACCCCTCGGCCGTCGGTGTGCTCCACGTGGCGGGATACCGCGGCGGCGACGAACCGGCGTTCAGGCTCAGCAAGCCGCGTTACAACAGCGCCCGCCGCACCGTCAGCTACCGCGCCAAGCCGCTCGACAACAAGCCCGTGCGCGGCCGGGCGGTTCGCGCGGCGGGAACCCGGCCGACCCGGTTCGGGGCCGCGTCGCTGTCGATCGTGCCCGCGCCCGAGATCGACGGGCAGCACTGCCATGGCAAGTTCGGCAACGGAACGACCTTTCCCCTCTTCGCGCAGAGTTCGAGCTGGGACACCGACAGCTGGGACTCGGACCCCAACAACGACCTTCTCTACGGCAA
>DASXAA010000101.1:0-5716 GCA_036407035.1 Thermoleophilaceae bacterium
TGCTGAACTGGACGCACGGCTGATTGCGGCCAGACGGCAAGTGCAACTCCAGCCTTCGCCGAAGCCTTTGCCGCCCCCGAACATCGCGCCAGCGTCCAGCGCCGGGCAACTCTCGCCGACCAGCGGCGCTCCGTCAACACGCCCTCGGTGCCATCTCCACTACATCGGCGTCTCGGTCCACGGGCCGTACACACCGGACAACTACGGGCCGGAGAGCGCACCGAGTGTGCTCCCTTCGCCGGGGGAGGGGGCGAGGGTCTACGAGTCCGACGGGCCGGTCTGTGACGAGGGTCGGGTCGAGCGGGTGCGCCGGCGCAAGCGCGGCACCACCGCGGGGACGCTGCGACAGTAGGCGTCGTACGACGCGCCGTACCGCGCCCGCAGCGTCGGCTGCTCGTAGGCGACCACGAAGGCGCTCACGGCGCCGGTGAAGAGCGCCAGCCAGACGACGAGGGCGAGGCTGCGGAAGGCGAGGCACTGGCCGGCGATGGCCAGGCCGACGCCGACGTACATCGGGTTGCGCAGGTAGCGGTAGAGGCCGCCAACGACGAGCTCCTCTGTCGGCGCGGTCGGCGCGGGCGTGCCCCGGCCCTCGCGGACGAAGCGCGCGAAGCAGGCGACCACCATCGCCAGCCCGACCAGCACGACCAGGACACCAAGCAGGTCAACGGCATCCCAGCCTGGTGGTGATCCCTCCCAGCCCGTGACCAGCCAGGGCACCAGACCGGCCATCGTGCCGGGAGCGGCGACGAAGAAGACCAGGGTGCCCAGCGCCGGGTGTCGCACGCGGACACCGTAGCCGCGGGCGACCGGTCCAGAGCGCTCGATCGAAGGCGCAGCTTGTCCGCGTGATCGGTGCACATTGAGTCGCGTACTGCCCTACGAGGCGCTTTGCGGTACGCCCGCGTCGCTGATGTGCGGTGCGCGCGGGCGGGTCAGGAGGGCGCCGGCGAGGGGCGACGTCGGTCCCGAGCGCGTTGGCGGCGACGGACGAGATACCGATCCCGAGGCCCGAAATAGCGAAGGCGACGGGAAGCAGCCAACCGGCGGCGGGCACGGCGAGCAGGATCCCGATGCCGGCGGCGATGACGCCGAGTCCGAGGGCGATATTCCTCGGCCAGCTGCTCCGAGGTCCCACGTTCGGGTCTGCGCTAGGCGTCGTACTGGCCGGCCAGCTCCGCCATCTGGGGCTTGGCCTTGTGCCCGGCTTGTTGAAGGATCGGCGGGACCTCGGGGTCGGAGACGAAGTTCTGCCAGCCAGCCGCATCCCAGTCGAAGAGCACCCAGACGCGATCGTCCTCATTGGGATCGCGAAAGACGGTGCAACCCTTTGACCCGTGCTGCTGTCGCTTCTCGAGGCTGGTCGTTGAGAAGATCTCCAACCAGCGATCGACATCCTCGACCGTCGTAGTGGCCAGGATCACTCGTCCTCCTTTGGGTGGGAAGCGTCGCTCATGCGAGTTCGGGCGACCCTACAGACCGCGAAGTTCCGCGTGTGGACAACCATCAAAGGAAGAGCTCGCGACGAGCCTCAAGAACGAAGCCGTTGGTGTCGTGCGCAACGGCGTGTCAGGTCCGGATCGCGCGCACCCTGATGTGCGGGCGGGCGTTGTTGACGTAGCCCTTGGGATTCCAGAGGGCGGCCTCGTCCTCGGGCTGGGTGGCTGCCGAGGAGTCCCAGGCGCGGGCGGTGATCTCGTGTTCGCCGGGCGCGAGCTCGAGGGTGATCTTCCAGTGCCGCCACGCCCACGGGCCGAGGTCGTCGAGCAGCTGCGCCTGCGCCCACGTGGCGCCGTTATCGACTGAGACGTCGACTCGTGTCACGTGCCGCTCGCCGCCCGCGAAGGCGTAGCCGCGCACGTCGACCGCGCCGGCGCCGACCGTGTCGCCGTCGGCGGGTGACAGCACGTCGGCGTTGAGCGCGACCAGTCCGAGCGGCATACCCGCGCCCGGTCCTGGGGTCTGGTCCTCCGGCAGCAGCCGATAAGCGACGTGCTGAAAATAGCCCCGCCATGGCTTGGAGCGGACCTCGATGCGCTCGAGCCACTTGACACTGCGCGCGCCGATGTAGCCGGGCACGACGACACGCAACGGTGCTCCGTGGACCACCGGCAGCGGCTCCCCGTTCATCGACCAGGCGAGGAGGACCTCCGGGCGACAGGCCTTGTCGAGCGGTATGGAGCCACCGAAGTGCTGAGCCGGCTCGGCCTCGGGGCAGAGGTCACCACCGGCGAAGCCGACATGCGCGGCCTCCCGCGAGGGCCCGGCGAGCGCGAGCACGTCGGCCAGCGCTACGCCGCTCCACGTCGCCGTGCCGGTAGCGCCCGGGCCCCACGGCGCCTCGCCGGGGATCTCGCGGATGGCGCTCAGGCCCGCCCGCCGGTTGCCCGCGCACTGCAGCGTCGCCGTCACCTTGCGTTCCCTGAACGCCTCGCGCAGGGTCGTAAGCGAGAGCTCAAGCCCCCGATCGACCAAACCGTCCACCCGCAGCCGCCACGCCGCCCGGTCGATGTCAGGCACCGCGCCGTGCCCTCGGACGTAGAACGCGTCGGTCGCCGTCACCGAACCCTCGGCCAGCGCGGCACGAGCAGTCTCCACATTGAACGGCTCCTCCTCGTGCACGATCACATCAGAGCGCTTGCCATGGCGAGCCATGCCACCAACCTACGACCACACACGCCGGTGCGGGCGCAACCCCGCCGAGAACGACGCACCCGCTCGACCCGCGTCGACGCCGCCTGAGAATGGCGTTGAAGCCAGGGCCACGCCGGCACGGGCCCCAGAGGTAGCCTCCGGCCACCCGGAAACCGACCATGCCTGGAGAACGCGACATGCCTTACACCGTGGACTTCAAGTCCGTCTCGACCGTCGGTCTGGAGTCGTCACCGTTCGCGGACGCCCTGGCCGGACTGCGGGCGAATGAGGCCCGGTACTTCAAGAACAAGTACGACCACGACTTCACGGTGGAACCGGCGAGCGACGCCCAGGCGACCATCGAGTGGGTGCACCGCATCCTCAAGGAGGAACGGGACATCACCATCTCCTCCCGTCCTCTGGAGGCGACGGCCTTTCAGGTGGAGAACATCCGCATGGCCTATGTGTTCTACGAGAGCGGTCTGTCGATCAACGTGATGTACACCGTCGACGGCCCCGAGAAGCGCGCGGTCGGCTTCAAGCTGTCGGACGGCATGGATGTCCCCGATGAGCTCGCGACGCGCTTCAAGTTCGCGCGGCAGAAGTCGAAGCTGGCCGGGACGATCCGGGGCTCTTACTTCGTGATCAAGCACGAGTACTGACCGGCAGGCGCTGAGGCCGCAGCCGCGTCACCCCGAGCGGGTGATGCGCGGCTCCTGGGTGTGGTCGATGATCGCGCTTCACATGGGCGCCGCGAGCGGCGCGACGAAAGGACCCGCACCATGGCCCACAAGCGGCTGGTCATAGCACTCTTCGATAGCGAGCCCACTGCGATGACGGCCGCCGGCACGCTGAAGGACAGCGGCGCGGTCGTCGACGACGCGATCGCCGTTCTCGTCCTCGACGAACACGGCGAGCTCAAGACCCACAAGGTGGGCGCGACGAGCGGCGGAAAGGGCGCGACCGCAGGTCTCGTCCTCGGCCTCCTGGGACCCGTGGGGCTGGGCGTCGGGGTAGCCGGCGGCGCGCTGCTGGGCAAGCTCCATCACAAAGACCTCGGGCTCGAAGACGCCGACCGTGAGCGCCTCAGCGCTGCGCTCCGGGGCGGCAAGTCCGCCGTCGGCGTGCTCGCGGACCCAGACGAGCTCGTCGCCGTGGAGTCCATTCTCATCGACGGTGGCGGCACGACAGAATCTCACGAGTTCGAGGACGCGGTCCTGCTGGAGGCGGCCGAGAGCGCAGGCGGCTGAACGGCGGAGCTACGGCCTGGGGCCTCGCTCGCGGCGGGCGGCCTGGACCTGGCGGTCGGCTTCCCGGCGCCGGCGCGCGACGTAGGTCTCGAGCTCCTCCTCCGCCTCGGCCCGCAGGCGCGTGGCGGCGTCCGCCGCCTCGGCGCGCGCCGCCGCCAGCAGCTGCTCGCTTGCGCGCCGCGCCGCGGCAAGCTCCGACTCGCCCGCGCCGCGCGCTTCGGCGACGATCGCCGCCGCCTCTTCACGGGCCGCCGCGATGACCTCCGACGCGGCCGCCTCGGCGCGCGCCGCGTCGAGCAGCTCCTCTCGCTCGCGCTCGGCCGTCTTCCGGATCGCAGCGGCCTCCGTGCGCGCAGCCGCCTGCGCCTGCTCGCTCGCGCGCGCGTCGGCTTGCGCGCGCCGCTGAGCGCCTTCGATCAGCCCGTCGGCCTCGAGCCGCGCTCCCTCCAGCGCACGTACCAGCTCGGCCTCGCGCGCACCGAGACTGCGCTCGCGCTCCTGGAGCTCCGCCCGCTCGTGCGAGAGTGCCTGGCCCACCTGGGTGCTGTTGAACCAGCGGCTGACGAGCTCGAGATGGCGGTCGACCTCGACCGGGTCATAGCCGCGGCGCACCCGGCTGAACGTCCGCTGGACGACGAACATCGACAGCGACTGTCCTCGAGAGGACATTTGATCGGGGTTCGCAGCGCGGCCAACAGTTCCTCCCGCGCCGCGCCAGTTGCCGCCGTCAGAACGAGCGGGCGAGCATGTAGGGGATCAGGCCGCGGATGAAGGTCACGTGCGGCGAGGTCCCCAGGCCGGCGAACGCGTCGTCGAACGCGTCGAGCGCCGCGTGCGCGATGCCATCGGCGTACTCGACGGCGAAAAGCAGGCTGCCGTAGGCCTCCATGAGCTCCAGCACGCGCTCGACGTCGGCGGTGGCGCGCTCGGCCTCGGGCGCGGCGAGGTAGGCGATGAGCCACTCGCGGTGGGACCCGGTCGCGTGGGCCAGGAGGTGGAGGAGCATGAGCGTGCGCTTGCCCTCGCGCAGGTCGGCGAGCAGCTCCTCGCCGTGGGCGTCATCGGTGTCGACGAGGTTGAGCAGGTCGTCCCTGATCTGGAAGGCGAGCCCGAGGTAGAAGCCGAATCGGCTGAGCGCACCCAGTGGTGCCGTACCCCGCGAGCCGACGAGCCCGCCCACGCGCAGGGGACAGACCGTCGTGTACCAGCACGTCTTCTTGCCGGTGAGGTTGACGTAATCGGCCGGCTCGAGGTCGACGGCGTTGTTGCGGCGCCAGCCGAGCTCCATCGCCTGGCCCTCGGTGGTCACCCTGACCATGGTGAGGAACTCGTCGAGCACGAGCTCGGCCACGCGGGTGCCCAGCAGGCCGTTGTCGCGCAGCGGCTGCAGCGCCATCGAGGCCAGCGCGTCGCCGGCGTTGACCGCGAGGCCGACGCCGTGCAGCTCGTGCAAGGTCGGCTCGCCCCGCCGCGTCGGGCTTGCGTCCTCGAGGTCGTCGTGGATGAGGAACGCGTTGTGCATCATCTCGAGCGCCACCGCCGGACCGAGCCCCTCGCGCGCGGTTCCGCCGTGGGCCTGGCACGCGGCGAGCAGGAGCGACGGCCGGATCCCCTTGCCGCCCCGGCCCGGGTACTCGCGCACCAGGTCGTAGAGCTGCCCTGCGGGCTGTCCGTCGATGAGGAACACGTCCATGGCGCCGCGCGTCAGCTCCGAGTACTCAGCGAGCGTCGACTCGACGTACTCGAGGCCGGGTGTCACGACGCGACGACCAGCGAGACGGTGAGGCTCGTCCCCGGCAGGCCGGTGGCCAGGACGTGCCCGACGTAGGTGC
>DASXAA010000102.1:0-33532 GCA_036407035.1 Thermoleophilaceae bacterium
CCGCCGTTCGGCCCGGTGGTCCGGACGCCCGTCGGCGGCGGCGTCCGGAACACGGGCAGCGCCCTCTCCGCCGTCTTCCGGTAGCTCGGCTCGTTCAGCAGGTCCGCGGCGCGGCCGTAGGCCTGGATCGCGGTCGCCTCCGCCATCCCGCTGATCCAGGGCGGGTATCCGCCGCCGAAGTAGAAGAGGTACTCCCAGGCGATGAAGTGGCGTGAGCGGCGCACGGCGAGCGAGGTCATCTCGTCGAGCAGCCGCCGCAGGGCGTCCTCGTCGCAGGTCGGCTCGCCGCGGGTGCATGCGCCGTGGATCAGGTTCGCCTTCTTGAAGGTCGAGAGCGGGTGGATCTGGAGACCCTCGCCCGGGAAGTACTGGAAGAGGATCTCGCTGCCCGTGAAGGTCACCTGCTGGCCGACCGCCGGGTACGGCAGGCTCGGCCAGTACTGGGTGTTGCGCCTGAGCTGGAGGAACGAGGCGGGCAGGCGCGTGCGCGTGAGCCTCCTGCTCAGGGCGAGCCGCTCGACCGACGCGACCACGTAGGCGAGCTGCGTCTTGCGCGCGCCCCGGAGGCGCCGGAGGACCTTGCGGGCGCGCCTGTAGTCGCGCGTGTAGCGGCGGTAGGTGCGGGCGCTGATGTGGCGCCTGGAGCGCTCCCGCTTGAGCGCGCGGGCGACCGCGCGCGGGCCGCGCTTGGGGCGGGCCGCGTACGCGCGGGGACCGCCCGCCGCGCTCGCCACCGCCGCGGCGCCCGTTCGCGCCGGCGCCGGCCTCAGCGCGATCGCCGAGCGCGCCGGGACGAACGGGTCGTCCTTGCGCACAGCGTGCTTGCCGTCGACGACGATCACGTCGCCGGCCCGCGCGGGCGCGGCCGTGACCGCCATCGCCAGTACGCAGGCGAAGAAGAGGATCTTGAGTGGGGCGCCTCGCCGCATTCAGGTTCTCCAACCCGAAATGGTGGCGGAAGGTTGCGGTGCTCCTAGTACCCTGCGCTCCGTGCGCGCCGCCGTCGCCTTACTGATGCTGATCGCTGCTGCAACGATGCTTGCAGCCTGCGGCGGGGGCGGGGACAAGGAGGACGTGCAGGTCCTCCTCGACAAGGCGTTCACGACCGAGATGAGGAGCGCCGACCTGAAGCTGGACGCGACCATACAGCTGAAGGGCAGCGATTCGCTCGACCGGCCCGTGCGGATCCAGGCCGAGGGCCCGTTCCGGGGCAATGACGGCAAGCTCCCTTCGGCGGACCTCGAGCTGCGGATCGGCACCGACGGCGGCGGCCAGACGATCGAGACCGGCTTCCTCTCCACCGGCGACCGCGCGTTCGTGAGGTTCCAGGACGTGTACTACGAGCAGCCCGCGTCGCAGGTGCGCAAGGCGAACGAGCAGCTGCGGAAGAAGAAGGGCAGCGGCACGTCGCTGACGGCCCTGGGGCTCGATCCCCGCTCGTGGCTCGACGAGGCCAAGGACGAGGGAGACGCCGACGTGGCCGGCGTGAAGACCCGGCACGTGTCGGGCACGCTCGACGTCGTGCAGGTAATGGAGAACCTGAACCAGTTCGTCCGCAAGTCCGGCTCGGCGATCGGCGGCGCTACCGGGCAGGCGGCGCCGAAGCCGCTCGGCCAGGCGGAGATCCAGAAGATCTCCGAGGTCGTCAAGGACCCGACCTTCGACGTGTACGTCGGCAAGGACGACGACGTGGTACGCCGCGTGTCAGGGCGGGTGGAGATCGACGTGCCGAAGGAGGACCGCGCCTCCGTCGGCGGGATCACCGGCGGCACGCTCGAGTTCTCGGTCGAATTCGACAACGTCAACGGCGACCAGCAGATCGAGGCGCCCGCGAAGGCGCGCCCGCTGTCGGAGCTCACGCGCACGCTGGGCGGCGGCGGCGTGCTGCCCGGCACCGGCCAGGGCGGCGAGACCTCGGACGGCTCGCGCCCAGGCCCCAACGGCGGCGACGGGGTGCCGCCGGCCACGAGCGACGACACGCCGGACGCCGACGCCTTCAAGGCCTACGCCGACTGTCTCGACAAGGCGCGCCCCGAGGACACGGCGGCGCTCCAGAAGTGCGCCGACCTCTTGAAGTAGCCGGCTTCTAGGCGCGCGACGGCTCGGTCGCCATCCGCAGGTCGCGCTCGGCGTCGATCCCCCAGCGCTCGCCCAGCTCGGCCAGCCCAGCGTCGACCCGCCAGCGGTCCGGGCGCTCCTCGCCCTCGTGGTCCGGCGTCGCGCCCTTCAAGAGCATGCAGCCGGTGTTGTCGCCCACGGCGCGGATCTCCGCTACCTCCTCGTCGCTCAGCAGCCTCTCGGCGGGCAGCTCGGCGAGCTCCTCGCGCTTGCGTTCGATCGGCTTGGCGCCGGGCCCGGCCTCCTGGATCAGGGTCGGGGCCACGCACTCGACCGGCTCGTGGGCGAGGTTCCACTGGCAGGACAGCTGCAGCATCGTCAGGCCGTGGCGCTCCGCGACCGGGCGCACGCGGTCGAGCCGCTCGCGGCCGGCCTCGACCCAGCCGGCCGGCCGGAAGCCGCGGTGGTCGCCCTGCGGGAAGTCGTGGCCGGGGAGGACGTCGTCGTGGAAGAGGCCGCCGTAGTCGACCACCCTGGTCACGACCTTCACGTCGTGACGCGCGGCCGCCGCGAGCGCCAGCTCGCCCGGCCACGGCTCGAACGGGTTCAGGATCAGCATCGCCCAGTCGATCAGCTCGCCGTAGCGCTCGAAGCAGCCGATCAGGTCGAGCGTGAAGCCGTTGGCCGGGCCGGGCGCCACGCCGAGCGACCCGGCCAGTCCCTCGTCACGCACCGCTCGCAGCGCCTCCCACACCTCGGGCAGCTCGAAGCCGCGGCGGTCGGGGTTGTGGAGCAGCAGCAGGTCGAACGCGTCCACGCCGCAGCGCTCCAGGCTGCGCTCGACCGCCATCCGGACGTAGTCGCCGTACGCCTCCGGGCCGCGCAGGCGCGGGTCGGTGAAGCGCGGGAACCCGCGCGGACCGTCGCGCTCGCCCTCGTAGAAGTCGTGGCCGATGGCGCCCGCGAGCGCGTACCCCTCGCGCGGCAGGCCACTCAGGGCGCGGCCGAGCAGCGAGTCCGCCTCGCCGGCGCCGTACACGTCGGCGGTCATCACCGTGCGGATGCGCCCGTCCGGGCGCAAGAGCGCGATCAGCCGTTCGTCGTCGATCGGCTCGCCGAAGCGCATGAAGCGCCCGCCGCTCCACGTGCCGATTGCCGCGTGTCCCAGCATGACTTCACTCTATGGTGGCGTAATGGGACTCGAGGCCGTCGCCCCCTGGGCAGCGCTGGTCCTGGCGCTGTTCGCCTTCCTCTGGCTCGACCTGAAGTTCTTCGCGCGCGGCTCCGAGCCGAGCTTCCGCGAGGCGGCGATCTGGTCGGCGTTCTGGTTCGTCCTCAGCCTGGCCGTGGCGATCCCCATACTGCTGCTGCGCGGCGCCGACGACGCGGTCCTCTACAGCACCGTCTACCTGGTCGAGCGCTCGCTCTCGCTCGACAACCTGTTCGTCTTCCTGCTCCTGTTCGCCTACTTCGGCGTGCCCTACGTCGAGCGCCCGCGGCTCCTGTTCTGGGGGATCGTCGGCGCGCTCGCGCTGCGGGGCGTGTTCATCCTCGCGGGCAGCGCCCTGCTCGAGCAGTTCCACTTCCTGCTGTACGTCCTGGGGGTCGCGCTGCTGGTGCTCGCCTACCGGATCTTCCGCGGCGTCGGCGAGGAGGCGGACCCCGACCGGAACCTGATGGTGCGCCTGGTGCGGCGCCTGTATCCGGTCACGGCCGAGTACCACGGCAGCCACTGGTTCGTCCGGCGCGACGGCGTGCGGCAGGCCACGCCGCTGTTCGTGTCGCTGGCGGCGGTCGTGTTCGCCGACATCGCGTTCGCGATCGACTCGATCCCGGCGGCCTTCGCGATCACCCAGGACCCGCTGCTGATCTGGACGGCGAACGTGTTCGCGCTGCTCGGCATGCGCGCCCTGTTCGTGCTCGTGGAGAGCCTGATCGCGCGCTTCCGCTACCTCGACGAGACGATCGCGGTCGTGCTGGCGCTGGTCGCGATCAAGCTGCTGATCGACCCGGTGGTGCACGTCGGCCCGCTGGTGAGCCTCGCGGTGGTGGCGATCGCCTTCACGGTCGGCATCGTCGCGAGCCTGGTGGCGGACCGCGGCGACCCGGACTCCGACCGGCTGCGTGACGAGCGGCTGGAGTCGATCCGCCAGACGGAGCGCGAGCCGGACACGGCCGCTCAGAGATAACGCCGGGGCCGCCCTCGAAGGTTGGCCCCGGCAATCACCAGGCACTTTAGCTGGTGCGGCCGACGCTACCGGCGGCCGCGGGCGAGCTGGCGGTCCAGCGAGGCGAGCCGCTCGTCCCACTGCCCGCCGACCTCGGCCATCCAGGCCATCGCCTGGGACATCGGCTCCGGCGTGGGGTGGTAGAGCACCTCGCGCCCCACGCGGCGGCTCGCCACGAGGCCCGCCTCCGCCAGGCTGCCGAGGTGCTTCTGCACCGCCTGCCGGGTGACCGGCAGGTCGCGCGCGAGGTCGGTGGCGGTCGCCTCGCCGCGGGTGCCGAGCAGCGCGAGGAGGCGCCGGCGCGTGGGGTCGCCGAGCGCGCCGAACACCGCGTCCGTGCGGTCGACGGTCGCCATCAGCGGGCGAGCAGCAGCGGCCCCGCGCTCATCTGCGGACCGGACCCGTGGGACACGCCGAGCTCCGTGGCGAGGTCGCGCCCGCGCGCGTCCAGCACGGCCAGCGGCCGGGACTCAACGACGAGCACGCGGGTGCCGTCGGCGGTCTCCTCGAGGTCGATCTCCACGCGCGTGGACTCCGAGTCCTCCTCGCTCCACCAGAAGACGAGGCGGCGCGGCTCCTCGACCTCCTCCACGAAGCCGCTCCGCTCCCCGGCGCGCACGTCGCCGGCGGGCTCGAGCTCGATCGATGCGTCCTCGCCGAGCCACTCGGGCTCCGAGAGCGAGCGCCACACCTCCTCGGGCGACTCCGGGACGACCAGCTCTCGTTCCACCGCGTGATCCATGTGAAGCCTCCAATGTGCAACCGTACGGTTGCGCTACACTCGCAACCAGACAGTTGCAGTTTAACCAAGGAGACGAGCCATGCAGATCGGTCGCGCCCACAGCTCACTGGTCCCGATGGTGCTCGAGCAGACCTCCCGCGGCGAGCGCTCGTTCGACATCTACTCGCGCCTGCTGAACGAGCGGATCGTGTTCATCGGACAGCCGATCGACGACGACCTTGCGAACCTGGTCGTCGCCCAGCTGCTCCACCTGGAGTCGGACGACCCGGACAAGGACGTCTCGATCTACGTGAACTCGCCGGGCGGCTCGCTGCACGCCGGGCTCGCGATCTACGACACGATGCAGTACGTCCGCCCGGACGTGCAGACGATCTGTTACGGGATGGCCATGTCGGCGGGGTCGCTGATCCTGACCGGAGGGGCGAAAGGCAAGCGCTACTCGCTGCCGAACGCCCGCATCCTCACCCACCAGCCGTCGTCGGGGTTCCAGGGCCAGTCGACCGACATCGAGATCCACGCGCGCGAGATCCTGGACCTGCGCCAGCGGATCGAGGAGATCTACTCGCAGCACACCGGCCAGACGATCGAGCAGGTGCACGACGACATGGACCGCGACCGGTTCTTCAGCGCCGACGACGCCCGCGAGTACGGCCTGATCGACCGGATCATCAGCGAGCACGAGCTGAACCGGCGGCCGAGGGGGTTCGCGAGCGCGACCGCGTAGCGCACCGCGGGCTCGCGAGCGCGACCGCGTAGATTGCCGGGCGGTACGTCTGCCGTCGCCCGTATTTGTCTGATCGTTTGGTCTTTTGTCTCACGGGGTATGCGATTCCCCCGTGCAGAAGACCTGCTCGCTCGCGCCTGCCGCCGGACGGAGATGAGGTCGCGGATCGCGACCGTGATCCTCGTGACCGCACTATCCGCAATCGCAGCGTGTGGCGGTGAGAAGTCGAGCGGGCCCGACCACATAACCGTGCGGGTCTCGCCCGGGCCCGACGTGGCCGCCCTCTACCTCGGCGCCGACAAGGGCCTCTTCGAGAAGCGCGACGTGATCGTGACGATCGAGCGGGCGCGCGACGACAGGGAGATCGTGGACGAGGTGCTGCAGAGCGGCGCGGACATCGGGTTCGGGGCCACCACCACGCTGCTCGACGCCGCCGCGAAGGGCGACCGGATCGAGATGACCGCCCCCGCCGCCGCCACGCCGGAGCGCAAGAGAGCGGACGGGCGCAACCTGTCCGCAGCGGTGATGGTGCCGAAGGACAGCCCGATCGCCACGGCGGGCGACCTCGCCGGCAGGACGGTGGCGGTGGACCGCCGCGGCGGCCTGTCGGAGGTCACGCTCGACGCGGCGCTCGAGCGGCAGGGCGTCAGCCGCGTCAAGTACCGGGTCGTCAGGCCGGCCGGGATGAGGCGCGCGCTGCGGTCGGGCCGCGTCGACGCCGCCTGGATGCCCACCCCGTACAAGACGGTCGCCGACCGGTCGGGCAGGTACCGCTCGGTGGCGTTCCCGCTGTACGAGACGCGGCCGGGCCTGATCGACACCGGCTACTTCGTGTACAGGCAGTGGGCGATCGACAACGAGGAGGCGCTCGAGCGCTTCAACCACGCGCTGCGCGACTCGATGGTCTACGCGGCATCTCACCCGGACGAGGTGCGTGACGCGATCGCCAAGTACACGGGCCAGCCCGAGGGAGTGGTCGCACGCGTGCCCCTGGGGCAGTGGCAGCCGGACTGTCCCGAGTTCGTCACCTCGACGAAGCTGCTCGAGGGGCTGATGCTCGAGCACGGCGAGCTCGAGCGGTCGCCGCACCTCGGACGCATCATCCGCAACGGCTTCTGCCGGAGGCGGCCGACGTGACCAGCACGGCGGCACGGCTGCGCGGTCGCCGCGCGCGCAGCGGCCGACGGCCGCGCGTGCCCGACTGGGCGCTGCCATGGCTGAGCGTGCTCGGGGTGCTGGCGCTGTTCGAGTTCCTCTCGCGCACGGAGATCATCTCCAGCGACAGCTTCCCGCCGGTCAGCCAGATGCTCGCGACCCTCTGGGACCATCTCGGCACGAGCGCGCTGTGGGAGGCGATCGGCCAGACGCTCGAGGGCTGGGCGCTCGGCCTCGGCATCGCCGCCGCGCTGGCGATCCCGATCGGGATCGTGGTCGGGTCGAGCTTCCTCATGTACCGCTCGCTGCGGGGAATCATCGAGTTCCTGCGGCCGATCCCGTCGGTGGCGCTGATCCCGCTTGCGATCCTGATCTACGGGTCGGGCCTCGAGAGCAAGGTCTTCCTCGCTGCCTTCGCGTCGTTCTGGGTGCTGCTCGTCCAGACGCTCTACGGCGTCCAGGACGTGGACCCGGTCGCGACGGACACGGCGCGCTCGTTCGGGTTCTCGCGGATCCAGCGGCTGTGGCGCGTGACGCTGCCGAGCGCGGTGCCCTACATCGCCACCGGCGTACGGATGGCGTCCACGGTCGCGCTGATCCTGAGCGTCACGGCGGAGCTCGTGATCGGCTCGCCCGGGCTCGGCCGGGCGATCAACATCGCGCGCTCCGGTGGGAACGTCGAGCTGATGTACGCGCTGATCATCGTCACCGGGCTGCTCGGCTGGTTCCTGAACGAGATCTTCGCGAGGGCCGAGCGGCGCGTGCTGCATTGGCACCCCTCGCAGCGGAGCGGCAGGCGGACGGAGCCGGCATGACCCGGCGGACGAGGCTGCTGGCGGCCGCGCTCGAGGTGATCGTGCCGCTCGCCGCGCTGGCCGTGCTCTGGGTCTGGTCGGCGAACCAGTCCAGCTACTACTACCCGCCGCTCAGCGACGTGCTGTCCACCTTCAACGACACGTGGATCTTCGAGCGCTTCGGCAGCGACGTCGTGCCGAGCCTGCTGCGGATGGCCGCCGGCTTCTCGATCGCGGTGGTGCTCGGGGTGGCGTTCGGCCTCGTGCTCGGCCGATCCCGGCGCGCGCGCATCGGGGCCACGCCGATCATCGAGTTCCTGCGCGCGATCCCGCCCCCCGCTCTGCTGCCGTTCGGGATCCTCGTGATCGGCGTCGGCAACTCGATGAAGGTCTTCATCATCGCGTTCGTCTGCGTGTGGCCGGTGCTCCTCAACACGATCGACGGGGCCGCCGGGGTGGACCCGACGCTCGAGGACACGACGCGCGTGTACGGCATCGGCCGCCGCGACAGCCTGCTGCGCGTGATCCTGCCGGCGGCCGGGCCGCAGATCTTCGCCGGCGTGCGCACAGCGGTCTCGCTCGCGCTGATCCTGATGGTGATCAGCGAGATGGTCGCGAGCACGAACGGGATCGGCTACTTCGTGCTGCAGGCGCAGAGGTCGTTCGCGATCCCGGAGATGTGGTCGGGGATCCTGCTGCTCGGAATACTCGGGTACCTGCTGAACGGCGCGGTCGTGCTGGTCGAGCGCCGGGTGCTGCGCTGGCATCGGGGCGCGCGGGCGAGCGCGCTCGGATAGGGGAGCTGGGGGAGATGCTGCAGGTCGACCATCTGAAGAAGACCTACGGGGCGGGCGACGACGCCGTGGAGGCGATCGGCGACCTCTTCTTCGAGGTGGGGGAGAAGGAGTTCGTGTGCGTGGTCGGCCCGTCGGGGTGTGGCAAGACGACGCTGCTCAAGTGCATGTCCGGCCTGCTGCCGCCGACCGCCGGCGAGGTACGGCTGCGCGACGAGCGGGTCGACGGGCCGCCCGAGAAGATGGCGCTCGTGTTCCAGGAGTACAGCCGCTCGCTGTTCCCCTGGATGACCGTGCGCCAGAACGTGGCGTTCCCGCTGCGGCGCAAGCGGCTGCCGAAGGCCGAGGCCGGCGAGCTGGTGGAGCACGCGGTGCGCTCCGTGGACCTGACCCGCTTCCTCGACCGCTATCCGTGGGAGCTGTCCGGCGGGATGCAACAGAGGGTGGCGATCGCCCGCGCGCTCGCCTACCAGCCGGAGATCCTGCTGATGGACGAGCCGTTCGCGTCGGTCGACGCGCAGACGCGCGCCGACCTCGAGGACCTGATCCTGGAGGTGCGGCGCGAGTACGGCGTGACCGTGGTGTTCGTGACGCATGACATCGACGAGTCGGTGTACCTGAGCGACCGGATCGTGGTTCTGCGGCCCTCGCCGACGGAGGTGCAGGAGGTGCTGGACGTGGACCTGCCGGAGCCCCGCGACCAGGTGGAGACGAAGGAGCTGCCGGAGTTCGCCAGCCTGCGAGCGTACGTGTACCGGTCGATAAAGAGGAAGCAGGGGGAGGCGCCGGCGCAGCGGGAGGCCGCGAGCGCCGCGGAGTCGACGCCGGCGTAACCGCCCCAACCGCGGCCCGCCGGCCCGAACGGGCCGTTGCTCGCGCGCCCGGCGGCCTCTTAGAGTCTCGCCGTGTTCCTCGTCCGCCGCTCACGTGTGAGGCGGCGAGCGACGGCCGCCGTCGCCGTTCTGGTGGCAGTGCCGCTCGTCCTCGGAACGCCCGACGCCTCCGCGAGGCACAAGCCGCGGCCCAAGCTGGGCCGGACGGTCGTGGTGGCGCCCGCCGGCGGCACCGTCCGCGTCAAGGCGAAGGGCGCGCGGCGCTTCCAGCACCTCCGCCGCACGCGCGCGGTCAGGCTCGGGTCCAGGATCGACGCCACGCGGGGCAAGGTGAGGGTCATCGCGGCCCGCGGCTCCGGAACCGACACCGGCTACTTCTCGAAGGGTGGCTTCGTCGTAACGCAGCCGAAGGCGACGCCGCGGTACGTCGAGCTGAAGCTCGTCGGCGGCGACCCCGGCGCGTGCGCCCGGGCGCAGCGCGCGGGGGCCCATGCCGCCGCGTCGCCGCGCGTGATCCGCCGCCTCCGCGGCCGCGCCCACGGTCGCTTCCGGACGGTGGGCCGGAACTCCGCGGCGACGGTGCGCGGCACCACGTGGCTGACCGAGGACCGCTGCGACGGCACCGTGGTCACGAGCGAGGAGGGCACGGTCGACACGACGACCCAGCTCGGCCCCCAGAACTTCCAGCTCGCCCCCGGCCAGAGCCTCGTCGGCTACTGCGTGGGCGTCGGGACTCCGGGGCTGACCTGCGTCGTGGAGCTGTCCGACCCCGCGAAGCTCACGTACCTGTTCGCGATCGGGACGGTGCGGGCCGTGAGCCAGTACCAGGTGTGCGCGATCTCGCCGGCCGGGGTGCCGGACTGCGGCGTCTTCCCGCTTCCGGACGACAACGGCGACGGCATCCGGACGGCGGGCGTCGGATGCGTCTACTCCGGCTCGCAGGACGGTGTGGGCGTCTACAGCGCCGAGTGGACGCTCGACGACGGCACCGTCTTCGGCCCGCTCTTCTTCTCGGCGCCGCTGGCTGGGCCGAACACGACCGAGCAGTGCGTCGCCGCCACCGGCGGATAGCAGCCCGCCGCTCAGGCGAAGTAGAACACCAGCCCGAGCACCGCGTACATCGCCAGCAGCTGCACGCCCTCGAACCAGTTCGACTCGCCCTCCTGCGTCACGAGGTTCGCGATCAGCACCGCGAACAGCAGGCCGGCCAGCTCGTAGCCGTTGAACACGAGCGCCATCGGCCCGGGCCCGAACACGAACGAGGCGAGCACCAGGACCGGCGCCACGAACAGCGCGACCTGCGCGCTCGACCCGATCGCGATGTTCACCGACAGGTCCATGTCGTCCTTGATGGCAACCATCACGGCGACCCAGTGCTCGGCGGCGTTGCCGACGATCGCCACGACGAACACGCCGACGAAGAAGTCGGACAGCCCGACCGCATGGGCGGCGTCCTCGATCGAGCCGACGAGGATCTCGCTCATGATCCCGACGAGAACGGCCGCCACCGCGAGGACCAGGATCGCGGTCCTGACCGACCAGGGGTGCACCTCGCGTGTGTGCGCGGGCGCCCGCTCGGGGTGCGCGAGGTACGGGTTGAAGACGTCGCGGTGCGTCTTCAGCGAGAAGAAGAGCCCGGCGATGTAGCTGGCGAGCAGGACGATCGCGACGCCGAACGAGACCTTCTCGACCTCCGAGCCGAAGTCGGTGCGCTCGTCGCCGATGAGGGGCAGCCCACCGCCGTGGACGAGCTGGAAGACGGCCGGGAAGATCATCGCCGCGACCGCGAGCATCAGCATCGCGCACTGCGAGTTCGCCATCGTCTGGCTGAACGTCTGCTTCTCGCGCGGCAGCCCGCCGACCAGCATCGACGCGCCCATCACCAGCAGGATGTTCCCGATCACCGAACCCACGAGCGACGCCTTGACGACCTCCTGCAGCCCCTCGAGCAGCGCGAAGAAGGCGATGATCAGCTCCGGCGCGTTGCCGAACGTCACGTTCAGCAGGCCGCCGATCCCCGGGCCGGTCCTCGACGCGATCGCCTCGGTCGCCTCGCCCATGACCGCCGCGCACGGGATCACGGCGAGCGCGGCGGAGGCGAAGATCAGCGTCGGCGAGGCATCCGCGAACCGCAGCACGACCGCCACGACGATGAACACGCCGAGGTAGTGGATCGGACGCATTGGCCGCGCAGCCTACGGGGTACCCTCGGACGGGAGGCCTGAGGTGATCGACCACGTCAACAACCTGAAGCTGCAGCACCTGGTCGAGCTCTCGAAGCTCGGTGACTCGTGCGCGGACCTCGAGCAGAGGATCGAGGACTGGCTGACGGAGAACGACGTGGTGTTCGCCGGCCGCACGATCCCCTTCGTCCTCATGCCCCATTTCGTCTCGCCGGGGCAGCTCCGCCGCGTGCGCCGGGCCGTCGGCTGCCTGTGCCAGGTGCTCGACCGCTTCTGCGACGCCTACGCCGACGACCCGCGCCTCAGGGAGGAGCTCGCGGTGCCGGACGCCGAGGACGCCCTCATCCGCCTCGACCCGGGCTACTCGCGACCGCTCAAGATCTGCCGGCTCGACGCCTTCCTCCAGGGCTACGACGTCAAGTTCCTCGAGTTCAACGCCGACTCGCCGGCGGGCATCGGCTACACCGACGTCCTCTACGAGGGCCTGCGGCAGGCGATCGACCTCCCGCGCGTCAACGCGGAGTTCGAGACCGCCTACACGCCGATGCTGCCGCTCCTTGTCGACACGCTGCTGGGCGCCTACCGCGAGCTGCGCGAGTCGCGCCCGGACCTCCCGGAGAGCCCGCGGCTGGCGCTCGTCGACGTGGAGGGCAGCCCGTCGGTGCCGGAGTTCCGCATCGTCTGCGGCGCCGCGGGCCGCTCCGGCATCGAGGCGGTGCACGGCACGCTCGACGACCTCGCCTACGACGGCTCGCTGCTGCGCCTCGGCGGGGAGCCCGTGCACCTCGTGTACCGCCGCGCGCTTCTAGAGGACCTGCCCGAGGGCGACCTGATCGCGGCGGCGCGCGACCGCAGCGCCGCCATCGTCAACCCGTTCCGGGCGCGCGTGGCGAACAACAAGAAGCTGTTCGCCCTGCTTCAGGACCCGCGCTTCGCGCACCTGGTGAGCGAGAAGGAGCGCCCGGTGGTGGGCGAGACGATCCCGTGGACGCGCGTGCTGAAGCCGGGCCGCGCCAGCTACGGCGACTGGGTCGTGGACCTGCTCCAGTTCGTGTCGGACAACCGCGAGCGCGTGGTGCTGAAGCCGGCGTCCGACTACGGCGGCCACGGGGTGTCGCTCGGTATGGAGACCGAGCAATCCGTGTGGGACGGCCTGATCGAGGAGCACACGGAGACGGGCGACTACGTGGTCCAGGAGTACGTGCCGGTCCCCGAGGAGATGTTCCCCACGGTGCAGGACGGGCACGTGCAGATGCGACTGAAGCGCTTCAACATCAATCCGTTCGGAATCGGCGGCCGCTACGCCGGGATGATCACCCGCATCTCGGACCGGGCGGTGATCAACGTGTCGGCCGGCGGCGGGCTCCTGCCCAGCGTGATGGGCAGGCACCGCCAGCGGCTGCTCGCCGAGGAGGACGAGGAGGAAACCGCTCATGAAGAGCTCGTCTAGGCCGCTCGGCTACGACGTTGACGACAACGCGATCCGCTTCTCGAACTACTTCCACGTCCTGCGCGAGCTGGTGCACCTGTCTAACGGGTGGATGCCGCTCGAGCCGAGCTGGCCGCGCAAGTACGCGCTGGCCGACCACGTGCACGACGACGCGCGGGCGCTCACGAAGATCAAGCGGCGCCTCTACGAGCTACGCCACCCGAGCGACTACCCGGGCGCGCCGTCGACCGGGCTCTGCGAGCTGCTCGACCGGCTCTCCGCCGCGGACTCGCCCGGCGCCTACGAGGACCTTGCCTACGGCGAGGCGAAGCCCGCGCTCGTCCGCGCGATGCGGACCCACCTGGCGAACCTCGACCCGGTGGCGGACGAGCCGTCGCTGCGGCTGCTGACGCAGGTGGTGGAGCGCCAGGAGCGTCACATCCGCGAGCTGGGCGGCGAGCCGCGCGGCGACGGCGACATCGGCGAGCTCCCGGTGCGGCTGCGCGCGGAGCCGCGGGCGCTGCGCGTCCTGCCGCCGCTGTCGCAGCCCGGCCGCGACGAGTTCGTCGAGGTCACCGAGCACGGCGACCCCTACCTCTCGCGCGAGCTGTACGTGAACGGGGCCGAGAACCACGTGCCGACGGAGCCGGACGAGCAGCGCCACTTCTTCCACGGACTGATGGACGCCGAGCTGTCGGCGGCCGAGCTGATGGCGCGCAACTCGCACGAGTACCCCGAGATGCCGTGGGACTTCCACGTCGACATGGCGCGCCAGAGCTGGGACGAGGTGCGCCACGCGAAGGTGCACGACCTGCTGATGAAGGACGAGCTGGGCTGCGCCTGGGGCGACTACCCGGTCGGCTTCTCCTACTTCAAGTCGATCTACGCGTACGACCTGCTCGGCCGCCTCTGCCTGTTCAACGGCACGAGCGAGCAGAGGGCGATGTGGCGCCACTCGCACCGGCGCAAGACGTTGATGGAGCTGGGCCAGGAGCGCGTGGCGCTGGTGTTCGACTACCTGCTCGCCGACGAGGTCCCGCACGTGCACAACGGCGTGCGCTGGGGCAGCCACCTGCTGGGCGGCAGTGAGCGCGCCTACCGCGACAAGGTGCGCGAGCTGCGGGCGGGTCTCGACGAGACGGGGGCGCCGGCTCCGGCGCCCGCCTGACGTCTACTCCTCGTAGTCGCCCTCTTCCTCGTCCTCGTCGTCCTCGTCCTCGCCGTCCTCGACCGCCGAGGCGCCGACGCTGCGGCCGTCGCCGCCGTGGTAGGTGGCCTGGAAGCTCTCGAGCAGTTCGTCGCGGCGGGCCTCGTCCACCGGCACCTCCTCCGAGATCAGCACCCAGTCGGCGCCCTCGAAGTCCTCCATGTTGAAGATCTCGCCGTCGATCGAGGGCGAGTCGTCGACGACGATCATCACCTCGGTCTGGGGGTTCAGGTAGGTCCCCGGGCGGTTGGTGAGGTCGTCGAGTTCGAAGCGGCGGTCGTCGGCCATGTCGAGCGCAATCTATACCCGAAAGAGGCCGCGAGTCACCCCCCGAGCTCCCTCAGCCGGCGCTCCACTTCGGCCTCCACGTCGAGCGGCTCCTTGCCCTGTCGGACGCGGCGCGCGTTGCGCGCCACGACGAGCTGGCGCACCTCCTCGCGGAGGCCCTCGTCCACGGCCGCGCCGGGGCGCGTGAGCGCGTGGAGCTCGGCCTCGACGTCGATCGCCGCCTCGCCGCGCGCCTCCCTGCGAGCCGACTTCGCCTCGAGCATCTGGCGGATCTCCTCGCGCGCCTCGGCGCCGCTCGCCGGCGCCGCGGGCGCCGGCAGATCGCGGTCCATCACCATCCCGCCGCTGCGCCCGAGCCCGCTGTAGATCCGGCCGCTGCCCCAGAAACTCGCGATCGCGACGACCACGGCGATCACGCAGACGACGATCAGGACGGTGCCGAAGGCGCCCATCGCAGGGGAGTCTTGCGCGCCGGCGGTATTTTCGCCGCATGTGGCGCCGTCTCCGCCGCCGGACGCTTGCCCCGAGCAGGCCCGCCGTGTACCCCGATCAGGTGGGCCTCGTGATCTTCTGCGCGCTGGCGATCGGCGCCGGAATCTACGTGGTCCTGCATTTTCTCCTGTAATCTGGGATAGAGCGATTGACTGACGAATCAATCGGGCGGCGTCTGCGGCCCGCTAAGGAGCACTGACAAGTGGTCGACTTCACTCTCACCGACGAGCAGAAGGACATCCGGGCGATGGCGCACGACTTCGCGGACAAGGAGATCCGCCCGGTCGCCTGGGACTACGACGCGGACTCCACCTTCCCGCACGACGTGATCAAGAAGGCGTGGGAGGTCGGGCTCATGAACTCGCACGTGCCCGAGGAGTACGGCGGGCCGGGCCTCGACTACCTGACCGGTTGCCTGATCGAGGAGGAGCTCGGCTGGGGCTGCTCCGGCATCGGCACGTCCGTGATGTGCAACGGGCTGGCCGGCGCGCCCGTGCTGATCGGCGGCTCCGAGGAGGTCAAGAAGGAATACCTCGGCATGCTGATCGAGGAGCCCAAGCTGGCCTCGTTCTGCCTCACCGAGCCGGACGCCGGGTCCGACGTCTCCGGCATGCGCACGACCGCCGTCAAGAAGGGCGACAAGTACGTCATCAACGGCACCAAGTGCTTCATCACGAACGGCTCGCACGCGAGCTGGTACACGGTCTACGCGAAGACCGACAAGGAGGCCGGCCACCGCGGCATCTCGGCCTTCGTCGTCCCGCGCGACGCCGACGGCGTGACCGTGGACAAGAAGGAGGACAAGCTCGGCCAGCGCGCCTCCGACACGGCGATGATCTCGTTCAACGACGTGGAGATCCCCGCCGGCAACCTGCTCGGCGAGGAGAACAAGGGCTTCAAGCTCGCGATGATGACGCTCGACCGCACCCGCCCGGGAGTGGCCTCGATGGCGGTCGGCATCGCGCAGGCGGCGTTCGAGTTCGCTCGGGACTACTCGAAGGAGCGCATCCAGTTCGGCGTGCCGATCGCCATGCACCAGGCGATCCAGTTCATGATCGCCGACATGGCGACGAAGATCGAGGCGGCCCGCCTGCTGGTCTGGAAGTCGGCCGCGCTGCTCGACCAGGGCGAGCGCAACACGCTGGCGTCGTCGCACGCCAAGCGCTTCGCCGCCGACTCCGCGATGGAGGTGACCGTCGACGCCGTGCAGGTCTACGGCGGCTACGGCTTCATCAAGGAGTACCCGGTCGAGAAGCTGATGCGCGACGCGAAGATCATGCAGCTCTACGAGGGCACGTCGCAGATCCAGCGGCTCGTGATCGCCCGCGAGGTCCTGATGCCGCGCCGGGTCGCGGAGCCGGCGGCGGCGACGGCGTAGCGGCCCGGCTTGTCAGGATGCCCGGTGCATGGCCGGGCGGTCCAAGCGAGAGCGCAGCCGCGATGCGGTTCGGGAGGCGGTCGAGCAGGCCGGCGGCGTCGAGGCGGTCGCCCCGCCGCGGCGGCCCGCCGACCCGTTCACGGGCGAGCTTCGCCGCCGCGACGTGCTGCCGCTGCTCGTGCTGCACCTGATCAATGCCGGGCCGAGCTACGGGAACCAGCTGATGGAGCGCATCGAGCGGATGACCGAGGGCGTGCTGTCCGTGAACCCGAACACGATGTACCCGCTGCTGCGGCAGCTGGAGAGCCGCGGGCTCGTGCGCGGCGAGTGGGAGCACCCGGAGCGGCGCACCCGCCGCAACTACTCGATCACCGACGACGGGCGCGAGGAGTACGCGCGCCTCGTCGAGGAGGTGCGTCCCTTCCTCGACTCGGTGAAGACGAGCGTCGACCAGATCGTGCGTGAGGTGTACGGGCGGTGAGGACCGCGCGGGCGGTGACCGAGGTGCCGCTGACGCCGGAGGCCGCGCTCCGCCTCTGGACCGACGTGCGGCGCTGGTCCACGTTCGTGGAGGGCTTCGCGCGCGTGCTGGAGCAGGACGGCGGCTGGCCGGCGGAGGGCAGCCGCGTTGTCTGGGAGTCGATCCCCGCCGGCCGCGGGCGGGTGACCGAGAAGGTGGTCGAGGCGCCCGCCTCCGAGCGGTTCGCGACGATGGTGTTCGAGGACCGGCTCGCGGGCCGGCAGGTCTTCAGGGCCGTGGAGAGCGCCGGCGGGTCGCGGGTGGAGCTGATGCTCGAGTACACGCTCACGAAGTACGGTCCGCTCGGCGGGCTCGCGGACATGCTGTTCATCCGGCGTGCGCTGCGCGACTCGCTCCAGCGCACGCTGGCCCGCTTCGCCGTCGAGGCCGAGGACGAGGTGGGGCTGCGGTAGCCTCCCCGCCCGCTCGCAGAACCAGGAGGGAATGTTGTTCGTCTTCAAAGCCGCCGTCGTCGGGGCGGGGACCATGGGCGGGGAGATCGCCCAGGTCATCGCCGCGGCCGGCATCCCGGTCGTCCTCAAGGACGTCAAGCAGGAGTTCGTCGACACGGGCCTCGAGAAGGCCCGCCAAGTCAGCCAGGGCCAGCTGGCCGGACTGGTCGCGAAGGAGAAGATCACCCAGGACGACGCCGACCGCCAGCTCGAGGAGATCGCCGGCCGCATCACGGGCACGACGGCCTACGAGGGCTTCGGGGACATGGACTTCGTGATCGAGGCCGTGCCCGAGCGCATGGGGATCAAGCAGGACGTGTTCGAGGAGCTCGACGGGGTGACGCCGGGGCACGCGATCCTGGCCTCCAACACCTCGTCGCTGTCGATCACCGAGATGGCCGAGGCGACCACGCGCCCGGACAAGGTGTGCGGCTTCCACTTCTTCTACCCCGCCTCGATGATGCGCCTGATCGAGGTGATCGAGGGCGAGGAGACCTCCGAGGAGACGATGCAGGCGGCCGCGAACTTCGCGCAGGCGATCCGCAAGACGGCGGTGCGCTGCGGCGAGGTGCCCGGCTTCGTCGTCAACCGCATCCTCAACTCGGCGGTGTCCGAGGTCTGGCGCGTGACCGAGGAGGAGGGCCTCGACGTCAAGGAGGTCGACGAGGTCATCAAGGAATCCGGCACCGTCCCGATGGGGCCGTTCTTCCTCACCGACCTGCTCGGGCTCGACACGGTCCTGCACGTGGCCGAGCACCTGCGCGACTCGTACGGGCCCGAGCGCTTCTACGTGTCGTCGCGGATGAAGGAGCTGGTCGAGGCCGGCGACCTCGGGCTGAAGACCGGGAAGGGGTTCTATGAGCACGGCAGCCAGTAGCGAGATCACCGCGTCGCTCGTGGAGCGCATGGGTCTGAAGACCCTGGTCGAGTCGTGCCTCGTGCTGGAGGAGGGGGTCGCCTCCGCCAAGGAGATCGAGATCGGGATGATGATGGGCGCGGGCATCCTCCCGGGCCCGTTCACGCGCGCGGACGAGCGCGGTCTCGACGACGTGCTGGAGGCGCTCGAGCGCGCCCAGCGCGAGTGGGGCGACGCGTTCGAGCCGCCGACGATCCTGCGACGGCTGGTCGCCCAGGGGCGGCTCGGCAAGAAGGCCGGCCAGGGGTTCTTCCCCTATCCGCGGCCGGACGAGGGCGAGCAGCGCGAGACCCTGCTGCTCGAGACGCGCGGCGACGTCGCGATCGCGTGGCTCAACCGCCCGCCGGCGAACCCGCTGTCGCCGCAGGCGGTGCGCGACCTGATCTCGGTGTGGGACCAGGTCGGGGGCAAGGTGCGCGCGTTCGTGCTCGCGTCCTCGAACATCTTCACGTTCAGCGCCGGCGCGGACATCAAGGAGTTCTCGAGGATGACGCCCGACGCCGAGGGCGCCGACCTCGTCGAGTCCGCGCACCGTTTCATGCGCGGGATGGAGTCCTCGCGCACCGTGACGATCGCGGCCGTCAACTCGATCGCGTTCGGCGGCGGCTGCGAGCTCGCCATGGCGTGCGACTTCCGGATCGCCGCCGAGTCGGCCACCTTCGGGCAGCCGGAAATCAACCTCGGCCTGATCCCGGGCTTCGGCGGCACGCAGCGCCTGCCGCGGCTCGTGGGCGAGTCCAAGGCACTGGAGATGAACCTGACCGGCGACCCGATCGACGCCTTCGAGGCGTACCGCGTCGGCCTCGCGAACCAGGTCGTGCCCGACCACGAGCTGTTCGACACGACGCTCGCCTGGGCGCGCAAGCTCGCGGATCAGGCGCCGGTCGCGGTCGAACAGATCAAGTCCGTGTCCGCGAACGCCGACCTCGACGCGGGCCTGGCCGCCGAGGCCCCCGCGTTCGGGCACGCGTTCGGCTCGGAGGACGCGCGCGAGGGGATCGCGGCGTTCATCGGCAAGCGGCGGCCGCGGTTCCAGGGAAAGTGACGACCGCGTCGGCAGAGTCCGTCCGCTTGGCGGAGCTCCTGCGCGGCGCCGAGCGCGCCGTGGTGCTCACCGGCGCCGGCATCTCGGTGCCGTCCGGGATCCCGGACTTCCGCACGCCCGGCACCGGGCTGTGGGAGAACGTCGATCCGATGGAGGTCGCGCACATCGACGCCTGGCGGCGCGACCCCGACCGCTTCTGGGGCTTCTACTCCGAGCGGTTCGCGTCGCTGCGGGAGAAGCGGCCGAACGACGCCCACTACGCCGTGGCCGAGCTGGAGCGCCGCGGGCTGATCCGCGGCGTGGTCACCCAGAACGTGGACCGCCTCCACCGGCTGGCGGGCTCGCAGCGCGTGATCGAGGTGCACGGCTCGATCGACTGGAGCGTCTGCCTCGGCTGCGGCGGGAAGGTGCCGCTGGACACGGTCGTGGAGCGGATCGCCGCGTACGGCGGCGCGCCCGAGTGCGAGGCGTGCATGACGCCGCTCAAGCCCGACGTGGTGCTGTTCGGCGAGCTGCTGCCGGAGGCGGCGATCGCCGAGGCGCAGCTCTTGGCGATGGAGGCCGACCTGATGCTGTGCATCGGCTCGTCGCTCGAGGTGTACCCGGTGGCGGGCCTGCCGGCGCTCACGCTGGGCGGCCGCGGGCGGCTGGCGCTCGTCACACAGGGCCCGACCCCGTACGACGGCGACGCCGAGCTGAAGCTCGACGGCGACGTGGTCGACGAGCTGCGGGCGGTGCTGGACGCGCTCGACTGAGAGCCTGTCTCAGGCTCTAAGCAGCCGCGCGCCGGGCGCGCGTGCGCTTCGCCGCGATCTGCTCGGCGTCGGCCGCGCGCAGCACCTCGCCGGGCGACCGGCCGTCGTCGGGGTAGACCGCCACGCCGCTGCTCGCGCTCACGGTGGTCAGGCCGGCGGTGGCGCGCCCGATCGAGCGGTTCAGGCGGGCCGCGAGGCGCTCGCCGCCCCCGCGGCCGGTCTCGGGCGCGAGCACGCAGAACTCGTCGCCGCCGAGCCGCGCGACCGTGTCCTGGTCGCGCACGGCCTCGAGGAGGGCGCCGGCCACGTCGCGCAGCAGCTCGTCGCCGGCATCGTGGCCGAACCGGTCGTTCAGCTGCTTGAAGCCGTCGAGGTCGAGCGCGACGACCGCGAACCGGTGGCCGAGGCGCGCGTGGCGGCGGACCTCGTAGTCGCAGCGCTCGGCGAAGGCGCGGCGGTTGGCGAGGCCGGTGAGGTGGTCGCTCATCGCGCTGGCGCGGAGGGCGGCGTGGTCGGCAGAGAGGCGCGAGCGCATGCCGTGCTGCACGCCCACGCACGCGCCGGTCACCACCAGCGCGAGCGGGAGCGGCGGAGCGGGGCCGAGGGCGGAGTCGGCGAGCGCCGGGAGCGCCGCGCAGAGCGGCGTGACGAGCGCGATCGCGGCGGACTCCGCCGCGCCGCGCGCGCGGGTTGCCACGAGCAGCGCGACCGGCACCGCGAGCCAGAAGGCCTCGCCCCCGCCGGCCACGGTGACCACGAGGCCGCCCAGGGCCGCGGCGCAGACGACCCTTGCGATGCCGAGCACCATGTTCGACCAGTGTCGCGGGCGGAGCGGACGGCGCCGCGGGCCCGCTCAGGCCGTCGCCCGCACGCGCGCGGCCAGCTCCAGCAGGACGTCCACGAGCAGGTCCACGTCCTCCTCGCGCGTGCGCCAGTTCACGATCGCCGGCCGGAAGGCGACATTGCCGTCGTACACGGTCGTCCCGGCGAACACGCGCCCGTCCTCCAGCAGCGTCTCCCCTAGCGTCCGGTTCAGGTCGTCCAGCTCGTCCTCACCGGCGTCAGGCGGACGCCACCGGAAGCACACGATGTTCAGGCGCACCTCCGCGAGCCGCTCCAGCTCGGGCTCGGCGTCCACGCGCTCGCCGAGCCTGCGCGCCAGCCGCAGGTGCCGCTCGACCATCGCACGGTGGCCGTCGCGGCCGTACGCCCGCAGCGTCGCCCACACCGGCAGCGCGCGGGCCCGGCGCGACAGCTCCGGCCCGAGGAACCCGAACGACGGGCGCGGGTCGTCCGTGGCGGGCAGGTACGGCGCGCCGGCGGAGAACGCCGCGCCGAGGCGGGCCGGATCGCGCACGAACGCGACGCCGCAGTCGTACGGGACGTTCAGCCACTTGTGGCAGTCGGTGATGACCGACTGCGCCCGCTCGACGCCGGCGGCGAGCGGTGCCGCCTCGGGCGCGGCGCGCGCAAAGAGCCCGAAGGCGCCGTCCACGTGCAGCCAGGCGCCGTGACGCTCGGTGAGGTCGGCGAGCGTGTCGTGCGGGTCGAAGTCGCCGGCGTTCACGTCGCCGGCGTTGCCGATCACGATCGCGGGGGCGCCGTCGAGCGCGGCGAGCTCGCGCTCCAGCGCCTCGGCGTCGAGGCGGCCGGCGCCGTCGCTCGCGAGCACGCGCGCGTTCCGGCCGATCCCGAGCAGCCCGAGCGCCTCGACAGCGCTGGCGTGCAGGTAGCCGCTCGAGAGGACCGGCACGGGCGGCGTGCCGGCGAGGCCGTCGCGCTCGACGTCAACGCCGTGGCGCTCGGCCCACCAGTTGCGCGCGGCCGCGAGGCCCGTGAAGTTCGCCATCGTGGCGCCGGTGGTGAGCACGCCGGCGAACTCGTCCGGGAGCTCGAACAGCTCGCGCAGCCAGGCCACGGCCAGCTGCTCGAGCCGCGAGCCGAGCGGCGACGAGACCCACACGAACGCCGACTGGTCGATCGCCGAGGTGAGCCAGTCGGCGGCCACCGCGGCGGGCGTGCCGCCGCCCATCACGAAGTGGAAGAAGCGCGGCCCGGCGGAGCGGATCGCGGAGGAGCGGCACAGCTCGGCCAGCTCCTCGACCGCCGCCGGGGCCCCGGCGCCGTCGGCCGGCAGCGGAACGCCGGCGGGCGGGAGCGCGTCCTCGGCCCCCTCCGGCTTGACCGGATCGTCCTCGATGCCCGCGAGGTACGTGCGCGCCTCGGCCGCCGCCGCGGCGAGGACCTCGTCGAGCTCGTCGCGCAGATCGCCCGGATCCGCCACGGCCCGGATGCTACCCCGGCGGCGCTCGCCGCCGGCGGCCCGGTCAGCCTCCGAGCCGCCTCCGCCGCAGCACCGCCTCCATGCGGCCGACCGCGTCGGCGAGCGCGGCGGCCTGGTCGCCGGTCAGGTCGCCCCTGAGCGCCGCGTTGGCCGCGTCGCCGACCGCGGCGCGCTCGCCGGCGAGCTCGCCTGCCGCGGCGGCCGTGGGTCCGTCGCCGCCCAGCTCGGCCAGCAGCGCCTCGAGCGCCACGCGCGCCTCGAGCGCGGCCTCGCGCAGGCGGCCCGCGTCGAGATCAGCGCGGGCGCGCAGTACCAGCGCCTCGCACACGAGCGCGGGCTCGCGCCCTCCGAGGATCGCCGCGAAGCGCTCCTCGGGCGCCTCCATCGAGCGCCGCGCCCGCCGCCGCGGGCCGCCGGGCGGCAGCTCCCACGCCTCGGCGAAGCGGCCCTCGGCCACCTCGTCGCCCGCGCCGTACCCGATCCGCGCGACCAGTGCGCGCTCGCGCGAGACCTCCGCCACGAACGCGTCGGCGAAGGCCAGGCGGTGCGCGTGCAGCGCCCGGTTGACGGTGGCGACGCCGAGCGCGATCTCCTCGTCGGCCGCCTCACCGCGCAGCGGCGCGAGCCACTCGCCCGCGGCCGTGGCCGACTCGAACGGCTCGGCGCGCACCACGGTCGCGCGCGAGGTCGGCACCGGCTCGGGCTCGGCGCCCTCCACCGGCCGGCCGCGGCGGCCGCCGAGCAGCCGGCGCTGGGGCGCCCCAAGCGTGCGCAGCACGAGCACGGCCTCGAGCTCGCCCTCGGAGTCCGCGCGGACCAGGTAGCGCCCGTCCGGCGGCCCCAGGAGGAAGCCGAACTCGAGCTGGACGAAGCCGAAGAGCGGGCGGTTGCGCGACGAGGCGGCCGTGGCCTATTCGCCCTGGTGGGCGTCGCTGGCGCGCTTCGCCTTCTTCGCGACCGGGATCGCGTACTTGGACGGCTTGGTCGGCACCACCGGGTTCTCGATCTCGCCGAGGCGGTCCACGAGGTCGGACCACTGGCCCGGCTCCAGGATCTGGAACGCCTCCTTGCCGAGCTTCTTGTTGTCCCCGAAGAGCGGGTGGAAGCCGACGTGGATGTGGTCGTTGTGGTCGGACAGCGCCATCGTGTTCTGGCCCAGCTCGAGCAGCGAGATGATCTGGTGCGGGCGCATCGTCCCCTGCAGCAGCATCAGGCGCCGCACGGTCTGCTCGGTGATGCCGCCGGGCTCCTGGTGCCCGATGATCGGGATGCCGTTGATCGCCGCGATGTCGACCGCGTTGCCGGAGCTGTGCTCGGACACGTTGCCCGACGTCGTCATGAAGCTGTGGCCGTTCTTGAGGCACGAGACGGTCGGCCGCAGGCCGGACTCGGCCAGGTACTCGAGCGTCGCCAGCACGCGCCGGTCGATCTGGCCGGAGCGGATGTCGTCGCGGCCGCCGGCGTAGATCTCGATGCGCTCGTCGGACAGGACGCGCCGCTCGAGGAGGGGCTTCGGGAGCAGCAGCACCTGGCCGATCGTCATGCCCGGCGCGTCGTCCCCGTAGAGCACGTTGCGGCCGGAGGCGCGGTAGATCGCCGTCGCCTCGAGCAGCTTCCAGCCGTCGAGGATCGGCTTCGGGTCGATCCGCGGGGCGCCGCGGCCGGCCGGGCGGATCTCGAAGTAGAGATGCGCGGCGCGGGCCTGCGTGCGGCCGATGCGGCCGAGGATCGTGCCGCCGATCACCCGCGAGCCGACCCGCAGGCGCTTGAGGCGCACCTTCGAGGCGTCGAGGCCGAACGGGCGCGAGAAGTAGTTCTTGTAGGTCGTGTAGCCGTCCTGACGGCGCGCCTTCGCGTCGAGCAGCTGCTCGAGGCCGCCGGCGTCGCGCGAGTCGGGCATGTCCGGGTGGGCGAACAGGCGCTGCTTCACCGGCGCCGAGGCCTGCGAGACGACGTCGTCGTCCGGGAGCGGCTTGCCCTTGTGGGCCGGCTTGCGGTCCGAGCTGTCGAGCTGGCGGCCGGCGGAGGCGGGGCCGGAGGGCGTGGGGTCGTCGCCGTTGGCCTTCACCGCGCGCGCGGAGTTCCTGCGGTCGATCGCGTCCTCGCGCGGGACCGGGTGGAAGCGTGACACCGAGCCGAGCTGGCCGTAGGTGTAGCGGTTGCCGTACACGTCCTGGAGCTGGACGTAGCGGCCGAGCCGGCGGTTGCGGCCGATCTTCTTGATCACGCCGTCGTTCACGGCCACGACCGGCGAGCCCTCGCGCGCGAAGATGTCGATGCCGCGGCGGTTGTCCACGGACTCGACGATGTTCGCCGCGTTCTGCCCCTGCTTGACGCGCTTCAGCAGTTCCTTCTCGGCCAGGTCGTCCGCGTAACGCGCGCGCGCGTAGACGGGGAAGCGGCCCTCGGTCAGTCCGGTAAGCGAGCCGACCAGGTCGGCCGGCACGCCGGCGATCAGGCGGGCGCGCAGCATCACCGAGTCGACGTACCAGTCGGCGTGGTTGTAGGCGAAGATCGCCCTGCGCACGTCCTGCTCGTAGCCGGCCGCCTTCAGGTAGCGGCCGGCGGCGAAGATCGCGTCGACCGGGTTGTAGGGGTCCTTGCGGCCGTCCTTGTTGGCGTCGGTGCCGTACATCTTCCAAGTGGAGGGCATGAACTGCATCCAGCCGAGCGCGCCGGCCGAGGAGACGTTCAGGTTGCGGCCGTAGTCGGTCTCGATCTCGTTGATCGCGGCCAGGATCTCCCAGCGGATGCCGTACTCGATCCCGGCCGCCTGATAGATCGGCAGCAGGAACGGCGGCACCCTGAACTTGCGGATGATGAAGTTCGGCACGCCGGTCGCGGTCGACGGGCCCGGAAGCGCGTCCACGAAGCCGGGGTTCGTCGGAGCCGGACTGCCGTCGGCCTTGCGGAGCTCCGTCGGCTGCGGACGCTCGCGGCGATGCTTGGGGCGCGAACCCTCATTGCCACCTTGAGGCTCGACCTGACCGGTGAGCTCCTTGGGCTTGTCGACCGTGCGCCGGATCGGCTCGCCGCTGTTGGACGGGCCCTGCTCGGAGCCGCCCGAGCTGCTGGGCGGCTGCTTCTGCGGCTGGGCCGGCTGCGGCGCCGCCTGCGGCTTGTTGTTCGACGGCGGGTTGGCCGGCGGCGCGGGGGTCGCGGGCGCGGGGACGGGGGTGCCCGGCAGCTGGATGTCGTCGAGGGAGGAGCCGGGCGGGGCGTCCACCTGCACAGGCACGACCTGTCCCGTGGGCAGGCGCACGTAGACGGTCTGCTGCTGGGCGGCGGCCGGGATGGTGAAGGCGGTCAGAAGGGCGACCGCGACCGTCCCTGCGGCGAGCAGGATCTGGAGGAGCCTCGTCTTCATCCTTGCTGTCCTGCTCTGTCCTCCCCCGGTGACGCTGCGTCCGGACGCGCTTCGGAAGCTAGCAGACGCGTCTGCAGCGATTCGAAAGCTACTCAAGGGGTTTCTGCTCTGCAACGGGGAACCGGTCTGTTTGGGCGACACCTGTCCCCCCGCGTCGCGCGTGGGGCGGATACGGGAGTTCACGCCCATATATCGGCCGACCCTGCCCATAGCTTCAATTCGGGGTCCCTTGCCTCGGCACGCACTGCGCGTCCGTGCGCCACCCCGGTGCCGTGTTTGTTCCAGCGAGCACGCGTTTCAAACCCGCATCAGTCTCAAGTTGAGGGTTAGGGTTGACGTTCCTGGCGCCCAGGCTGCGCCCGGCAGCGGTGCTGCCGCGCCCGCGCCCGCTCCCGATTCAGGTACCCTGCGCGCGATGTCGCAGGACGAGCAGGCCAAGGGCTTCGTCGACCGCCTCTCCCGCCAGGGCGAGGAGGCGCTCGGCAGGATCGCCGAGGAACTGATCGCGAACCCCGTCGTGAACGGCGCGATCACGCGCGCGTTCGACGCGCGCGAGAAGGCCGTGCAGGCGCAGGAGGCCGCGATGGGGGCGCTGAACATCCCCTCCGCGGCAGACATCGAGCGCGTGACCCGCCGGCTGCGCTCGCTCTCGCAGCGCCTCGAGGGGATCGAGGACGCCATGGACCGGGTCGAGGAGCGCCTGGCCGGCCCCTCGCAGGACAGCGCCGCCGAGCGGCTGGCCTCGATCGAGGAGCGCCTCGACGAGATCGCCCGCGACCTCGCCTCGCTTCGGAACGCCGTGGCGCCCAGCGAGGAGCCGGTGCCGCGGGCGCAGGAGCGCCTGACCGTCAGCGAGTCGTAGGCTCGGCCACCGCCGCGTAGCCCACGTCGCCGACCCGCAGACCGATCGCCGCCAGCTCGTCCGGGTCGGCGCGCAGCGACCCGTCGCGCCCCGGCACGTCGGTGACCCCCAGCACGCAGGCCGCGGCAACGCCGCGGCGGCCGGCGACGGCGAACAGCGTCGCGGCCTCCATCTCGACCACCGCCGCCCCCCGCTCCATCCACCCGAGCGCGGCACCCTCGCGCGGGTCGTAGAAGAGGTCGGACGAGACGACCGTGACCGGGCGCGCGCCCGCGTCGACCAGCCGGGAGCTCAGTCCGGCGTCCGGGCGCAGCGGCGTCTCCGCGCCCAGCGCCGCGCTGGCGCCGTCGGCCGGCAGCACGCTCTCGGCGGCGACGATCGTCCCGAGCGGGAGGTCGTCCACCAGCGCCCCGCAGGTCCCGATGCGCACGAGCCGGCGAGCCCCGAGCGCGATCAGCTCCTCGCACACGATCGCCGCGCTCGGGCCGCCGATCCCGGTCGACTGGACCGTCAGCGGCAGCCCGTCCGCCGCCGTGCCGGTGTACCCCCACAGGCCCCGCGTGTGGTTGAACATCTTGGGCTGGTCGAGCACCGCCTGGGCCACGGCGAGCGCGCGGTGGGGATCGCCCGGCAGCAGCACCCGCTCGGCCATCTCGGTGGCCGGTCTCAGGTGGATCGGGCGGACCTCGTGCCTCAGCGTCACGGCCGGGCACGATAGACGCGCGCGTGTGGAACACTCCGGCGTCCGGTGGCGAAGCGGCCGAACACTCCCGATTCCCTGCGCGAGGCGGTCGAGCGCACGGTGCAGGCCACGATCGGCTCGGCCGAGCGCGGCCGCGACCGCACGCAGGGCGCGCTCGACGAGCTCGTCGATACGCTCGACCAGCTCGTGCGCGGCGCCGAGGCCGGGTTCGCCCGCAGCCGCAAGGCGGTCTCCGGGGCCCTCGAGGAGCGCCGGCCGGCGACGTTCGAGGACGTGCGCGAGCTGAAGGCCGAGCTGCGCCGGATCGGCCGCCGGCTGGACGCGATCGAGGAGCGGCTGCCGGCGCGGCGCGGGGGCGCGAAGAAGCCGGCGGCGACGCGGGCGGCGTCCGCCGAGCGGAGCAAGGCGGCCGCTCCGAAGCGGGAGGGCAAGGCGGCCGCTCCGAAGCGGCGCTCGTCCGGGTGACCTCGAACCTCGTCAAGCGCGGAGGGGCGTTCGTGTAGGGTCGCCGCGATGGGCTCGTTCACGTCGCCGGAGGAGTTCAGGGAGGTCATGGACAGGACCTTCGAGCTGATGAGCACGGACCGCGAGATGGGCCCGAAGCTGCGCGACGCCGAGACGCCCCAGCGCTTCGAGTTCCCCGATCTCGACATGGTGGTGAACATCAACGCCGCCGGCGTGGTGGAGGACGGGAAGCATCTCGAGTGGGAGTGGTCGGACAGCGTCGGCTGGGAGCCGGACGTGGAGATGACGATGGACTCCGCCATCGCCAACCGCTACTTCCAGGGCAAGGAGAACATCGCGGTGGCGCTCGCGCGCCGCAGGATCAAGTCGAAGGGCAACACCAAGAAGGCACTGGCCCTCATCCCGGTCACCAAGCCCGTGTTCGCGAAGTACCGGGCGATGATCGAGACGGACTACCCCCACCTCGTCGAGTGAGGCGGCGGGAGAGGTTGTCCGCCGCGGAGGCGCGGCGGATGGCGCTCGCCGCCCAGGGCTTCGCCGAGCGCCGCTCCCGGCGCGCGCCGGACGGCTGGGCGCTGCGGCGCGTGCTCGACCACGTGCGGCTGGTGCAGATCGACTCCGTGAACGTGCTCGCGCGCGGCCACTACCTGACTCTGTTCGGCCGGCTGGGGCCCTACCCGCTCGACCTCGTCGACCGCGCCGCGTACAGGGCGCCGCGGCGCCTGTTCGAGTACTGGGGCCACGAGGCGTCGCTGATCCCGGTCGCGCTGCAGCCGCTCCTGCGCTGGCGCATGGACCGCGCCGCGCACGAGGCCTGGGGCGGCATGCGGCGCGTGTCGCGCGACCGGCCAGAGCTCGTCGAGCGCGTGCTCGACGAGGTGCGCGAGCGCGGCCCGGTCGCCGCGAGCGAGATCGGCGACGACCGGCCGCAGCGCTCCGAGCCGTGGTGGGGATGGTCGGACGTCAAGCGCGCGATCGAGTGGCTGTTCTGGAGCGGCCGCGTGACCTCCGCCCGCAGGCGCGGCTTCGAGCGCCTCTACGACGTCCCCGAGCGCGTGCTGCCGCCGCGCGTGATCTCCGCGCCCACGCCCCCCGTGGAGGACGCCCAGCGCGAGCTGGTCCGGCTCGCCTCGCGCTCGCTCGGGGTGGCGGCAGAGCCCGAGCTGCGCGACTACTTCCGGATGCCGACGGCCGACACGCGCGAGCGGATCGCCGAGCTGGTTGAGACTGGGGAGCTGCTGCCGGTGGAGGTGGAGGGCTGGCGCCCGCAGGCGTACGTGCACCCGGGGGCGCGGCTGCCGCGGCGGGTCGACGCCCGCGCGCTGATCGGGCCGTTCGACTCGCTGCTCTGGGAGCGCTCGCGCCTCGAGCGCGTGTACGGCTTCCGCTACCGGATCGAGATCTACGTGCCGCGCCCCAGGCGCGTGTACGGCTACTACGTGCTGCCGTTCCTGCTGGGGGACAGGCTCGTCGCGCGCGTGGACCTCAAGGCCGACCGCCGGAGCGGCGCGCTGCTGGTGCAGGCGGCGCACGCCGAGCCCGGCGCGCCGCCTGCGACCGCCGCCGAGCTGGGACGGGAGCTGCGCCGGATGGCGGGATGGCTCGAGCTCGAGCGCGTGAAGGTCGGGCGCCGCGGCGACCTCGCGAGCGCGCTCCGCTCAGAAGTGAACGCCGCGCAGTAGGTAGGCCATCGCCACCGCCTCGGTGGACATCTCCTGGTTCTCCTGCTTCTCCCCGGCGGGCAGCGCCTCCCTCTTGCCCTTCGCCGCGTGCGAGTCCGGGAACAGGTTGTAGGCGGTGTTGAGTACCTGGTCGACCGTCTTCGGCGAGAGCGCGTAGAGCACCTCGCCGAAGATGCCGAGGCGCGAGGCCATCCGCTTCGGCCTGTCGATCATCGCGTCGCAGAGCATCTGCGCCGCCTCGTCCGGCGTGAGCGTGGGGAACGCCTTGTAGATGTCGGTCGGGGCGATCATCGGCGTGCGCACGAGCGGCATGTAGACGGTCGTGAAGTTCACGCCGTCGCCGATCACCTCGGGTGCGACGCAGCGGGAGAACGCATCGAGCGCCGCCTTCGACGCCACGTACGCCGAGAAGCGCGGCGTGTTCGTCTGCACGCCGATCGACGAGACGTTGATGATGTGGCCCGACCCCCGCTCGCGCATTCCCGGGAGGAAGGCGAGGATCATCTTGAGCGCGCCGAAGTAGTTCAGCTGCATGGTGCGCTCGTAGTCGTGGAAGCGGTCGTACGACGCCTTGACGGAGCGGCGGATCGAGCGACCGGCGTTGTTGACGAGGACGTCCACGCCGCCGTGCTGCTCGAGGACCTCGGCGGTCAGCGCGTCGATCGAGTCGAGGTCGGACAGGTCGCAGGGGTGGACGTGCGCGGTGCCGCCGCGCTCCTCCACCTGGCGGGCGACCTCCTCCAGCTTCTCGCGCGTGCGCGAGACGAGCAGCACCTCGCCGCCCGCCTCGCCGAGCTTGAGGGCGGTCTCGAGGCCGATGCCGCTCGAGGCGCCCGTGATCAGGATCCGCTTGCCCTGGATGGCGCTCGCGAGCGAACGCTCGCGGAACAGGTCCGGGTCGAGGTTGCGCTCCCAGTAGTCCCACAGGCGCGGCGCGTAGGTCGACAGCGGCGGCACAGCGATGCCGGTGCCGCTGAGCGCGCGCTGGGTGTCGCGGGCGTCGAACTTGCAGTTGAAGTCGCGGTTCTCCATCGCGGCCGGCGGGATGCCGAGGTCGCTGAAGAGCTCGTTGCGGATCCGCTGCACGGTCGGCAGCGCCATCACGCCCGCGCGCACCGGCTTCGGGACCACGTTCGTCATGTTCTGGTCGATCCGCATGGCGAACTGCGGCGCGTGCGCCGCCCTGGCGAACTCGTTGAGCGCCTCGCCGACCGTCATCGGCTCCGGGTTGACGAGATGGAACGTGTCGCTCGGCAGGTCGTCGTCCGGCAGATGGGCGATGTGGTCGAGCGCCCTCGCGACGAAGTCGACCGGCACGATGTTGGTCTCCCCGCCCTCCGGCCCCGCCAGCGGGAACCACTCCGGCAGCGCGTGCCGCAGCTTCTGGAGCAGCTTGAAGAAGTAGTACGGGCCGTCGACCTTGTCCATCTCGCCGGTCTCGGAGTGGCCGACGACGATCCCCGGGCGGAAGATCAGCGTCCTCGCCTCCACGCCCTCGCGCACGAGCCGCTCGGACTCGTACTTCGTCCGGTGGTAGTGGTGCGGGAGCCGCTGGCCCTCGTCGAACATGTCCTCCTGGAACACGCCCCTGTAGCTGCCGGCGACCGCGATCGAGCTGACGTGGTGGAAGCGGCCGACCTCGTGCGCGTTCGCGAACTCGATCACGTGACGCGTGCCCTCGACGTTGGCGCGCTCGGACGTCTCCTCGTCGGCCTCCACGTCGTACACGGCCGCGAGGTGGAAGAGGTGGTCGATCGGCTGGTCGAAGCTCTCTACCCCGAGCCCCGGCTTGCCGAGGTCGCCCGGCACGGCGACGATCCGGCCCTCGTCGGCGCCGAGCCGCTGGACGAGCGCGTCGAGCTTGCCGCGGGACCCCTCGCGGACCAGCACGTGGACGGTGCCCTCGCGCTCGAGCAGTGCGGCCACGAGGTGCCTGCCGATGAATCCGGTGGCTCCGGTGACGAAGTAGTTCACGCGCGGGCGAGTCTATTCGCTGCTCGGCCGCCGACGCTGCAAACCTTCGTCTGGCCGTGTCCGCCGATCTGTCCCTGAAAGAGGCCGCCGAGCAGGCCGGCGTGTCGCCCGCCACCCTGCGGCGCTGGGCGCGCTCCGGGCTGATCCCGCAGGTCGACGGGTCCGAAAGCTGGAGCCCGGCGGCCGTCGCCCACGCGCGCATCGTCGCGCGGCTGCGCGCCCGCGGGCACTCGCTGAAGCTGATCCGCGAGGCGTCCGAGCAGGGCCTGCTCGCCTACGGTTTCGTCGAGGAGCTCTTCCCCCGTGACGGCGAGCCGCACACGCTCCGCGACGCGGTCAGGGAGACCGGTCTCGAGCCGGCCATGATCGAGCGCTTCTGGGCCTCGATCGGCCTCCCGCAGCAGTCGCTCGAGACCATGAACGACGAGGATCTCGAGGCGCTCCGGTACGTCGAGTCCGTGATCGCCTCGGGCTTCCCGCTGGTGGCGTTCCTGCAGCTGTCCCGCGTCTACGGCCAGGCGCTGTCGCAGATCGCCGACGCCGAGGTGCGTCTCTTCCACATCTACGTGCACGAGCCGCTCATCCGCGAGGGGGTGCCCGGGCTCGAGATCGCCGAGGAGATGGAGAGCCTCGCGCGCGACGTGCTGCCGCTGGCCGGGCCGCTGATGGACTACATGCACAAGCGGTTCCTGCAGCACTTCGTGGAGCAGGACGTGGTCGGGCACATGGAGATCGAGCTCGAGGACGAGACCGACCTCGGGCGACTGCGCGTGGCGATCGCGTTCGCCGACCTCGCCGGGTACACGCGCTTCACCGAGGAGGAGGGCGAGGAGGAGGCGCTCTCGTCCGTCGAGCGCTTCGTGGAGGGCGTGACGAACACGCTGCCCGACGACGCGCGGGTGGTGAAGACGATCGGCGACGCGGTGATGGTCGTGGGCCAGGACGTGGCCGCGCTGGTGGACTGGGCGGTCGGCTTCGTGTCGCTGTTCGAGGAGCGGCCGGAGCCGCGCATCGGCGTCCACTACGGCGCCACCATGTACCGCGACGGCGACTACTTCGGCCGCGAGGTCAACCTTGCCTCGCGCGTGGTGGCGCGCGCCCGCGGCGGCGAGGTGGTGGTCTCGGACGCGGTGGTCGACGCCGTGAAGGGATCGCCGCACCTGTCCTTCGAGGAGATCGGCCAGGTGAAGCTGAAGGGCTTCGACGAGCCGCGCCACCTGTGCCGGGCGACCAGGCACGAGTGATGTCCGAGCGGGCGTTCGAGGAGGCTCGGGACAGCGGCCTCGTCGTGGCGGGCGAGCCGCTGCTCGTGATGCTCTCCGGCGGCGGCGACTCGGTCTGCCTCCTCGACGTGGCCCTACGGCTCGGCGCGCGCGTGACCGCGCTGCACGTGAACTACGGGCTGCGCGAGGGGGCCGAGAGCGACGAGGCGCTCTGCCGGGCGCTCTGCGAGCGGCTCGGGGTGCCGCTCGCGGCCGAGCGGGTGGCGCTGCCGGCGCAGGGCAACCTCCAGGAGCAGGCGCGCGAGGCGCGCTACACGCTGGCCGAGCGGCGCGCCGAGGGCGACTACGCCGCCGCCCATACCGCGACCGACCAGGCGGAGACGGTCCTCTACCGGCTGGCCGTCTCGCCCGGGAGCCGAGCGCTGCTCGGGATGGCGCCGCGGCGCGGCCGGCTGGTGCGGCCGCTGCTCGGCGCCACGCGCGAGGAGGTGCGCTCGTACCTGCGCGCCCGCGGCCTCGAGTGGCGCGAGGACCCGTCGAACTCGGACCGGCGTTTCTCGCGCGCGCGCGTGAGGCACGACGTGCTCGAGGCGCTGCGCGAGCTGAATCCGGCGGCCGAGCGCAACATCGCGGAGACCGCGCGACAGCTGCGGGAGGAGTCGGAGGTGGTGGAGGAGGGCGCCCGCGAGGCGCTCGAGGCGCTCGGCGGCGGTCCCGGCGTGCCGGTGGAGGAGCTGCGCTCGCAGCCGCCGGCCGTGCGGCGGCTGGTGCTGCGCCGGCTGGCCGAGCTCGCGACCGGCGGCGCGCGCGCGCTGTCGCGGCGGGAGGCCGACGAGCTGCTGCGGCTCGGGGAGTCGGGCGGAACGAGGACGCTCGACCTGGGCGACGGCCTGCGCGCGGTGTCCGAGTACGGGACGCTGCGCTTCTCGGTCGCCCAGGAGGAGGCCGCCCCGCCGGAGCCGGTCGGCCTGCCGGTGCC
>DASXAA010000103.1:0-4924 GCA_036407035.1 Thermoleophilaceae bacterium
GGACGCCGACGGCCGCCGCTATCTCGACGCCATGAGCGGCGGGTCGATGGCGCTCACGCTCGGCCACGGCAGGCGCGACATCATCGAGGTCGCCCGCGAGCAGGCGGCGCGGCTGTCGTACGTGCACAACGAGCGGCTCACCAACCCGCCGCAGGAGGAGCTGGCGCGCGAGCTCGTGGCCGTCGCGCCGGAGGGGTTCTCGCGCGTGCACTTCGTGACGGGCGGCTCCGAGGCCAACGAGGCGGCGCTGCGGATGGCGCGCGCGTACCACGTGGAGCGCGGCGAGCCGCAGCGGTGGCGGGTGATCTCGCCGGCGCAGGCCTACCACGGTCCGACGATCGCCACGCTGGCGCTGACCGGGCGGCCGGGCCTGAAGGGCAACCTCGACCCCTACATGCCGGACGCCGCCCTCCACATCCCCCCGAGCACGCGCCGCTTCGACCCGTCCGGCGAGGCCGCCCTGGAGGCGCTCGACCGCGCGCTCGAGGAGGCCGGCCCCGACACCGTGTCGGTGTTCTTCTGCGAGGCGATCAGCGCCGCCGCCCTCCCCGCCTATTCGCCGCCGCCGCGGTTCTGGGAGGGCCTCGCCGAGCGGCGCGAGCGGCACGGCTTCCTCGTCGCGTTCGACGAGGTGGTGACCGGCATGGGCCGCGCCGGCGCGTGGTTCGCCGCGGCGGACCTGCCGATCGTGCCCGACGTGATCGCCACCGCGAAGGGCCTCGGCGCCGGTTACGCGGCGATCGGCGCCGCGATCTGCCGCGAGGAGGTGTACGAGGCGGTGGCGGCGGGCTCGCGCCGGTTCCCGCTCGGACACACCTGGAACGGCGCGCCGCTGCCGTGCGCCGTCGGCCTCAAGGTGGTGGAAGTGCTGCGCTCGGAGGGCTGGATCGATCACGTGCGCGAGCGCGGGCCGCGGCTGCGGGACGAGCTGGCCGCGGCGCTCGACGGCGCGGACATCGTCGGCGAGGTGCGCGGGCACGGCTTCCTGCTCGGCGTGGAGTACGTGGACCCGCGCGACGGCGAGTCCTTCCTGCCGCCCGAGCTGCGGGTGGCCGGCAGGGTCGACGACGCGGCGTTCGAGCGCGGCCTCGTCACGCTCTCGACCCAGCCCACCCGCGACGGCTACGCCGGCGACCAGAGCCTGTTCGCGCCCCCGTTCACGACGACCGAGGAGGAGCTCGCCGAGATGGTCGAGCGCTTCGCGGCCGCCGTGCGCGAGGTGGCCGGTGAGGTGGAGAGTCGCCTGGAGGCGGCAACCACGTGAGGGCGCTCGTCCTCCAGCACGAGGAACCCACGCCCGCCGGCGTGAGCCTCGACTGGCTTGAGGAGCGCGGCGCCGAGGTCGACCTCCACCGGATCGACGTCGAGGAGCGGGCGGTCGATCTCGCCGAGCACGACATGATCGTTTCGCTCGGCTCGGAGTTCGCGGCCTTCGACGACCACATTCCGTGGATCCCGCGCGAGCTCGAGCTGCTGCGTGAGGCCGTGGAGCGCGACGTGCCGGTGCTGGGCGTGTGCTTCGGCGGCCAGCTGCTCGCCCGCGCGTTCGGAGGCCGGACGTTCCGCTCCGACGTGTCCGAGATCGGCTGGCTGCCGGTGCGGTCGCACGAGCCCGAGCTGGTGCCCGAGGGGCCGTGGTTCCAGTGGCACTTCGACTCGTTCACGGTGCCGGACGGCGCGCGGCTGATCGCCGACAGCCCGGTCGGCCCGCAGGCCTACCTGCTCGGACGCAGCCTCGGGCTCCAGTTCCATCCCGAGGTGACGACCCGGATCATGGACGACTGGGTGCGCGAGTACCGGCACGAGCTGGCCGGCCAGGGCGTGGACCCGGACGGGCTGCTCGAGGAGACCGAGCGGCAGGCGCCGGAGAACCGCAGGAGGGCGTGGGCGCTGCTAGACGGGTGGACCGATCGGGAGGGCATCGATGGCCGCTGAGGCCGCGCTCAGGTTCGAGCCGATCCACCAGCTGCGCGCGCACGAGTACGTGGCCGAGCAGATCCGCCGCCACATCGCGCTGCGGCTGGTCGCGCCGGGCGAGTCGCTGCCGCCGGAGCGCGAGCTGGCGGTGATGTTCGGCGTCGGCCGGCCGACGATCCAGCACGCGATGCGCCTGCTCGAGGCGGACAGCATGGTCGAGGCCCGGCGCGGCCGCGGCGGCGGGACGTTCGTGTCAGAGCCGGTAGAGGAGCTGATCGAGCGCGTCGTGCGGCGGAGGGCGGATCTCGAGGAGCTGATCGTCTACCGGGGCGCGATCGAGCCGCCGACCGCCCGGCTCGCCGCGGAGACGCGCCGCAAGCGCGACGTGACCGCAATGCGCGCGGCGCTGCGCGGGATGGCGCTGGCGGACTCGGAGCCCGATTACATGAGGCACGACACCGAGCTGCACCTGGCGATCGCGGCCGCCACCCGCAACGGGCCGCTCGTCCTCCAGGCCGAGGAGATCCGCATGGGGCTGAGCGACGCGATGACGCTGCTGCCCGAGTCGGAGCGCTGGCACGCCCGCATCGAGCGCGAGCACGAGGCGGTGGTGTCCGCGATCGAGGCCGGCAACGGGCGCGCGGCCGAGCGGGCGATGGACGCCCACGTGGAGAGCAGCGAGCGCGCCCTGCGCGCGGTCATGACGGCGGCCCGGCGGCAGTCGCTGCGATGAGCTCGGCCGTCTTTCCGCGCTCGCTCGACCTCGAATACCCGAGCGTCGAGAGCGGCGCCGGCGTGCGGCTGCGGACCACGGACGGGCGCGAGCTGCTCGACGCCTGCGGCGGCGGGGCGATGGTCGCCGTCCTCGGTCACGGCGTGCCGGAGATCGTGGACGCCGCGGCGGCGCAGGCCGAGCGGGTCACCTACGCCTACAACCACCACTTCACGAACGACCGCCAGGAGGAGCTCGCGGACCGGCTGCTCGGGCTGTCGCCGGGGATGGCGCGGGCGCGCTTCACGTCCGGCGGCTCGGAGGCGAACGAGATGGCGCTGCGGCTCGCGCGCGCGTACCACTTCGAGAGCGGCGATACCGGCCGCTGGCGGGTCGTCACCCAGGCGCAGTCGTACCACGGGGCGACGATGGCGGCGCTCGGTCTGACGGGGCGGGCGAGCTTGCGCGAGCCGTACTCCGAGTACCTGCCGGGGAACCTGCACGTGCGCCCGAGCACGTGGCGCGTCGACCCCACCGGCGAGCTCGCCCTCGAGGAGCTCGACCGCGTGCTGGACGAGGCGGGCCCGGAGAGCGTGGCGGCGTGGTTCTGCGAGCCGGTCGTGGGCGCCGCCCTGCCCGCGTGGTCGCCGCCGCGGCGCTTCTGGGAGGGGCTGGCAGAGCGGCGGGACGAGCACGGGTTCCTGATCTGTCTCGACGAGATCGTCAGCGGCGTCGGCCGCACCGGGGCGTGGTTCGCCTATGAGGAGCTGCCGTTCGAGCCGGACGTCGTGACCGCGGGCAAGGCACTCGGCGCGGGCTATGCGCCGCTGGCCGCCACGCTCTGCCGGCAGCACGTGTACGACGCGATCGCCGCCGGCTCGCGCGAGTTCGAGCACGGGCACACGTGGGACGGCGCGCCGCTGTCGTGCGCGGTGGGCCTGACGGTGCTCGACTACATGGCCGGGCACGACCTCGTCGAGCGCGTGCGCGAGCGCGGGCCGCGGCTGCGCGACGAGCTCGAGGCGGCCGTCGGCGGCCTCGGCATCGTGCGTGAGGTGCGCGGGCGCGGGTTCCTGCTCGGCGTCGAGCTGGTGGACCCGCGCGACGGCGAGTCGCTCCTGCCGGACGAGCTGAACGCGGCCGAGCTGGTGGACGACGCCGCCCTGGACCACGGCCTGCTCGTCGCCTCCACGCACTCCACGCGCGACGGCTACACGGGCGACCAGACGCTGCTCGCGCCGGCGTACACGAGCACCGACGAGGAGCTCGTCGAGATCGTGGAGCGGCTGGCGGCGGCGCTGGCCGACGTGGAGCGGGCCGTGGCGGGGGCGCTATCGTGACCCTCGGCGCCGGCGAGTTCGTCCTGCTCGGGATGCCCGACATGCACGGGTCGGTGCGCGGCAAGGCGCTTCGGCGTCCGGCGTTCGAGGCCGCGATGAAGGACGGCGCCGTGATGACCGACCTGCTGCTGGGACTCGACCCCACCGACGAGCCGATCACGGACTACGAGCGCTTCGGCATCCGGTCGGGGGCCGGCGACCTCGTCGTGCACCCCGAGACCGACACGCTCCGCGACCTGAGCTGGCTGCCCGGCTGGCGAATCTGCCTGGCGACGCCGGTGTGGTCGGACGGCAGCCCGTGCGCGATGTCCACGCGCGAGGTGCTGCGCAACGTGCTCGACGGCGTCGGCTTCGACGTGCTCGCAGCGATCGAGTACGAGGTCAGGCTGCGCGACGCGGACGACCGCCCGCTGTCCGGCAGCGTGAGCTACAGCCTCAGCGAGATCTCGCGCTTCGAGGAGTTCGCCGCGAAGCTCGTGCCGGCCCTGGAGGGGCTCGGCGTGGAGCTGGCGGCGATCCACACCGAGGCCGGCCCGGGGCTGCTCGAGCTGAACCTCTCCGCCCGGCCCGGCCTTCAGGCCGCCGACGACGCCCTCTTCACCAAGCTCGCGGTCAAGGAGGTGGCGGCCTCGATGGGGCTGCGCGCGAGCTTCCTCGCGAAGACCGTGCCCGGCGAGGAGGGGTCGAGCGGGCACGTGCACCTCTCGTGCTGGCGCGACGGCGAGAACGCGTTCGCGGGCGACGGCCCCGAGCTCGGCGCCGCCATCGCCGGCGTGCTCGACCACCTGCCGGGCGCCTCCCTGCTCCTCAACCCCACGATCAACTCCTACAAGCGGCTCGTCCCCGGCTGGTTCGCGCCCGTGAACGTGAGCTGGGGGTGGGAGAACCGCTCGTGCGCGGTGCGCGCGATCCGCTCGCAGCAGGCCGAGCGGTCCAGGCTCGAGTGCCGCAGGCC
>DASXAA010000104.1:0-6195 GCA_036407035.1 Thermoleophilaceae bacterium
AGGCGGTCGAGGTCAGCGCGCCCACCGGGCAGAGCTCGATGATGTTGCCGCTGAACGGCGCCACGTAGGGGCGGCCGTCGTGGGTGCCGACGAAGGTGTGGTCGCCGCGCTCGAGGAACACGAGCTGGTAGTCCTCGGCGATCTCCTGCGAGAACCGCACGCAGCGGTAGCAGAGGATGCAGCGCTCGCGGTCGATCGCCACGAGCGGCGAGAGCTCGAGCGGCTTCTTGAAGTGGCGCTTGGGCTCGATGAAGCGCGAGCGCCCGGCGCCCCAGCCGAACGAGATGTCCTGCAGCGGGCACTCGCCGCCCTTGTCGCAGACGGGGCAGTCGAGCGGGTGGTTCACGAGCAGGAACTCGACTATGGCGTTCTGGGCGTGCTTGACGCGGTCGGAGGTCGTGTTCACGACCATGCCGTCGCGGACGGGCGTTGAGCAGGAGGTCTGGAGCTTCGGGATGCCTTCGATCTCGACCAGGCACATGCGGCAGGCGCCGACCGGCTGGCCGAGCTTCGGCTCGTAGCAGAAGAACGGGATCTCGACGTCGCCGTGCTTGGCCGCGTCCACGAGCATCGAGCCCTCCGGCGCGCGCACCTGGCGGCCGTCGATCTCGAAGGTGATCCACTTCTGCTCGGGGCGCGCCATCAGGCGGCCCCGGCTTCCTGCACGGCGCCGAGCTCCTCGGCGCCCATTGCCTCGAGGTCGCGGAGGTTGCGGCGCTCGCGGGCGGCCTCCATGTGCTGCTCGTACTCCTCGCGGAAGTACTTGAGCGACGAGGCGATCGGCATCGCCATCGAGTCGCCCAGCACGCACAGGCAGTTGCCGATGATGTTGCCCTGCACCTGCTCGAGGATGTCGAGGTCCATCGGCGTGCCCTCGCCCTCGTCGATGCGCTCGAGCATCTTCACGGTCCAGTTCGTGCCCTCGCGGCAGGGCACGCACTTGCCGCACGACTCGTGGCGGTAGAACTCGGCCAGGCGCAGCATCAGCGGAACGATCGGCTGCGAGTCGTCCACGACGATGATCGCGCCCGAGCCGAGCATCGAGCCCGCCTGCGCCATGTCCTCGAACGTGTACGGCAGGTCGAGGTGCTCTGCCGTCAGCACGGGCGCCGAGGAGCCGCCGGGGAACCAGCACTTGATCTCGCGGCCCTCGGGCGGGCCGCCGGCGAGGCCGTAGATGATGTCCCGCGCGGGGATGCCGAGCCTGATCTCGTAGTTGCCCGGCCGCCGCACGTTGCCGGACACCGACACGATCTTGGTGCCGGTCGAGTTGCCCACACCGAACTGGCGGTACCAGTCGGCGCCCTTCTCGATGATCATCGGGGCGTTGCAGAGGGTCTCGACGTTGTTGATCAGCGTCGGCCCCTGGTAGAGGCCCTGGTTGGCCGGGAAGGGCGGCTTCAGGCGCGGGTTGCCGCGCTTGCCCTCGAGCGCGTCGAGCAGGCCCGTCTCCTCGCCGCAGATGTACGCGCCCTGCCCGCGGTGCACGACGAGGTCGAACGAGTGGTCCGAGCCGAGGATCCCGTCGCCGAGGTAGCCGCGGTCGTACGCCTCGGCCACGGCGGCGTCGAGGATGTCGGCCTGCTCCGAGTACTCGCCGCGGATGAAGATGAAGCCCTTGTTCGCGCCCGCGGCGATCGAGCCGATGATGCAGCCCTCGACGAGCAGGTGGGGGTTCTTCTGCATCAGCAGGCGGTCCTTGAAGGTGCCCGGCTCGGACTCGTCGGCGTTGCAGCAGAGGAACTTGTCCATCGTGCCCTTGGGGATGAACGAGGCCTTCTTGCCCATCGAGAAGCCGGCGCCGCCACGTCCGCGCAGCCCGGACTCCTCGAGCTCGTGCAGCACGGCATCCGGCTCCATCTCGAGCAGCGCCTTGCGCGCCGGCCGGTACCCGCCGAGCCGCTCGTAGACGTCGATCGTGTGCAGGTCCGGCTCGTCGATGTTGGCGAGCAGCACGCGCGTCTCTTCGGTCACTCGGGCTGCTCCTCTGGCTCCTCGGGCGTCACGCTCGTGCCGGGATCCTGCGGCTCGAGCGGTTCGGTGCCGTGCGGCGGGGGGCCGGTGGCGGGCGGCACGTCGAGCACCTCGGCGTCCTTCCAGGTGCCGCCGGCCGGGTGCACGTCGGGCTCGGCGGGCGCCGGCCGCGGTGGCGCCCACGGCAGCTCGTAGCCGCGGTCGGTGAGCGCGCGCCCCGGCAGCACCTCGCGGCCCTCCTTCAGGGCGCTCACGATCTCGGGCGCGTCGCCCTCCTCGATCGGCCCGACGTAGCGGCCGTCGAACGAGGCCATCGGCGCCATGTCGCAGGCCCCGAGGCATTCGAACTCGCGCAGCTCCACGTCCTCGAGGCCCTGCTCGGCGGCCTCGGCCGCGATCGCCTCGTACACGTCCTTCGCGTCGCGCAGGTGGCAGGCCACGCTCGTGCACACGTAGGCGTAGCGGGTGCCGGTCGGGCGCGTGCGGAGCATGTCGTAGAAGGTCGCGACGCTCGAGAGGTACGCGGGCGTCACCTGCATCACGGCGGCCACCTGGTGGATCGCCTCGGGCGAGCACCAGCCGTGCACGTCCTGGGCGGCGCCGAGCGCCGGCAGCGCGGCCGAGTGGCGGTCCGGGTACTTCGCCATGTGCGCCTCTATCGCCGAGCGCAGCTCCGGAGGGACGTCCATCGAGGCCGGGTCGGGCACGGTCGCCGGGTCCTCCTCGAGGCGCACCGCCTCGTCCCAGCCGGGCGGCAGCGGCACGGCGCGCAGGGCGCCCTCGTCCCCTGCCCGCTGCATGCGCTCGGTCACCGGTCGATGCCCCCGAGGATCGGGTCGAGCATCGCCACGCACGCGATGAAGTCGGCGATCAGGGAGTCCTTCGCCATCTCCGGGAGGCTCTGGAGGTTCACGAAGCTGGGGTCTCGCATGTGCACGCGCGCGGGCTTCGCGGAGCCGTCCGCTACGACGAAGCAGCCCAGCTCGCCGCGCGGCGACTCGATCGCGGCGTACGCCTCGCCGGGCGGCACGCGGAACCCCTCGGTCACGAGCTTGAAGTGGTGGATCAGGGCCTCCATCGAGGTGGCCAGCTCGTGGCGCGGCGGCAGCGCGACCTTGCGGTTGGACGTGATCCACGGCCCCTCGGGCAGGCCGTCGAGCGCCTGGTCGATGATCCTGCACGACTCGCGCATCTCCTCGATCCGCACCTTGAAGCGGTCGTAGTTGTCGCCGTGCACGCCGATCGGCACGTCGAACTCGAAGTGCTCGTAAGAGGAGTAGGGCATCGCCTTGCGCAGGTCCCAGGGGTGCCCTGTCGCCCGCAGCAGGGGTCCGGTGATGCCGAGCTCGAGCGCGCGCTCCTGCGAGATCACGCCCGTGCCCTTCAGCCGCCGCAGCCAGATCTCGTTGCGGTCCAGCAGGTCGAGGTACTGGTCGAGCCGCTTCGGCATGACCTTGGTGAACTCGCGCACCTTCTTCTCCCAGCCCGGCGGGATGTCCTCGATCACGCCGCCGACCTGGAAGTAGCGCGTGTGGATGCGCTGGCCGGAGGACATCTCGAACAGGTCGAGGGCGAGGTCGCGCTCGCGGCAGCCCCACCAGAGCATCGTGACCGCGCCGATGTCGAGGGCGCCGGTGGCGAGCGCGAACAGGTGCGAGGCGATCCGGTTGATCTCCATGTGCGCCACGCGCAGGTACTGGGCCCGCGGCGGCACGTCCTCGTCCAGCAGCGTCTCGACGGCCATGCAGTAGGCCATCGCGTTGAAGTAGTAGGCGAGGTAGTCCATCCGCTCGACGAAGGTGATGGCCTTCCAGTACTGCTGGTCCTCGCAGCTCTTCTCGATGCCGGTGTGGACGTAGCCGATGATCGGCTTGACGTCGCGCACGACCTCGCCCTCGAGCGTGGTCAGCAGCCGCAGCACGCCGTGGGTGGCCGGGTGGTGCGGACCGATGTTGATCGTGAAGAGCTCGTCGTGGCGGTCGCCCTCCACCAGCGCCTCGGTGCCGGAGACGGGCTGCTCGCCCATCCGCTCCATCGTCACCGAGCGCTCCCGCTCGCGGTAGGGGACCTCGAGTGGGTCGAACTGCTCAGTCATACCAGCGCGGGTACTTGCCCTCGTTGAACGTGTAGAGCACCGGCTCCCCGCCCATCGGGAAGTCGCGCCGCTGCGGGTACCCCTCGTAGTCCTCCGGCATCAGGATGCGGCGCATGTCGGGGTGGCCGTCGAAGACCACGCCGAACATGTCGAACACCTCGCGCTCGTGGTAGTTCGCGGTGGGGAAGAGGTCGATGACCGTGGGCACGTGCGCCTCGCCGATCCCCATGCGCGTGCGCACGTTGAGACGGTCGGTGCGCTCCATCGAGAGCAGCTGGTAGTGCACCGCCAGGCGCGGCTCGTCCGGGAGGTAGTCGCAGCCGTGCAGGCTCATCAGCGCGGTCCACGGCTCCTCGTCGCCCTGCTTGAGGTAGGCGAGCACGTCGTGTACCGCCTGCGGCGCGACCTCGAGCGTAGCCTGGCCGCGCTGGAAGATCGTGCCTGTGACCGCCTCGTCGCCGACGCTCGTCCGGACGCGCTGGGCGATCAGCTCGAGGCCGGTGGCGTCAGGCAAGTTCTTCGGTCCCCTCTGCCCGGTAGCGCTCGCGCCACCCCATGTCGGGCTCGCCCATGATCTTGTCCTGCAGCTTCATGATCCCGTAGATCAGGGCCTCGGGCCGCGGCGGACAGCCGGGCACGTACACGTCGATCGGCAGGAACTTGTCGGCGCCCGCGACGACCGCGTAGTTGTTGAACATGCCTGCGGTGGAGGCGCAGGCGCCCATCGAGATCACCCACTTCGGCTCGAGCATCTGGTCGTAGAGCCGGCGGATGATCGGCGCCATCTTGATCGACACGCGGCCGGAGAGGATCAGCAGGTCGGCCTGGCGCGGCGTGAAGCGGATGGCCTCGGCGCCGAAGCGGGCGAGGTCGTTCCGGGGCGAGCCGATCACGGTGATCATCTCGATCGCGCAGCAGGCGAGGCCGAAGCCGAGCGGGAAGAGGCAGTTCTTGCGGGCCCAGTTCTGGGCCGTCTCGAGCTTCGTGAAGAGCAGGCGCTCCTCCACGAACTCGTCGAGGTCCGCGCCGGCGAGCTCGCCGCGCAGCATCTGCTGGGCGCGGAGCTGGCGGACGCGGAGGTCGTCGACGCGCGTGCGAGTCACTTCCATTCGAGCGCTCCCCTCCGCCACACGAACACGAGGGCGACGAACAGCAGGAACACGAACACCGCGGTCTCCCCGAGCGCGAACCAGCCGAACGCGTCGAGCTGGAGGGCGACCGGATAGAGGAACACCACCTCGATGTCGAAGAGGATGAACAGCATCGCGATCAGGTAGAAGCTGATCCCGAAGCGGAAGCTCTTCCTGACGTCGGAGGGCAGCCCCGACTCGTACGGCTCGCTCTTTACCCTCCCTGGGCGCTTCGGCCCGAGCGCGTAGTTCGCGAGCGTGAAGGCGGTGCCGACGCCGATCCCCAGCAACAGGAAGACAAGGGCTGGCAGATAACTCTTCAGCACTCCAGGCCGGAGGTATAACGCAACCTTGTGCGGAGCAGCTACATAGTGCGAAAGGACACCCGCTGAGCGGTTTTCACATGGCCCTCGGCATCGGCGTCCTGGCGGCCAACGCGGTGGCCGCTGCGTGGGGCGCGGTGGCGTGGCTCCGGGGCGACGCGCGGGGCTCGCTGGTGTTCTGGCCGCTGCTCCGGATCGCCCAGGCGCTGGTCGTCGTGCAGGTCGTCGTGGGGCTGCTGTTGGTCGCGAGCGGCGAGAGCGCACCCGACGGGCTGCACATCGTCTACGGCATCTCGCCGCTGGTGGTGTCGCTCGTCAGCGAGGGGATGCGCGCGGCCGTCGCCCAGCGCGAGCTGGAGGAGGTGCCGGACCTCGAGAAGCTGGACCGGTCGGAGCAGATGGCGTTGGCGCGCCGGGTGGCGCTGGGGGAGATGGGCGTGATGACGGTCGGCGCCCTGTTGATCCTCACGCTGGCGCTGCGGGCGTTTCAGACCGGCGGCTGAGGCGTCGGGCGCGGCCGCCGGCTCGGGCGGCCATCGCTCCGAAGCCCAGCGCCATGTAGGCGTTCGCCGCGCCCGCCAGCTTCAGGCCGAGTCGGGCGCCCGGGCGCGTGAACGCGGGCGAGCGCGCCCACAGCGCGTCGGTCGCGATCTCCGTTCCGCGCAGCCACGCG
>DASXAA010000105.1:0-45674 GCA_036407035.1 Thermoleophilaceae bacterium
CACGTGGGCCTTCATGAAGTAGCAGTCCTCGCCGGTGATGCGGTGGCACTCCACCACCTCGGCAGTGCGCTGCGCGAGCTCGGCGACGTTCGCCAGCTGGCCCGGCGCCGGCCGGATGCGGATGACGCTCGTGAGCGAGTAGCCGAGCCGGCGCGGGTCGACCTCGGCGCGGTAGCCGGAGATCACGCCGTCGCGCTCCAGGCGCTGCAGCCGATCGGCGACCGCGGGCGACGACAGGCCCACCCGGCGGCCCAGCTCGGCGAGCGACAGCCGCGCGTCCTCCTGGAGCTCCGCCAGGAGGCGGCGATTCGTGTCGTCGAGAAGTGCGCCTTCGGCATTTGCGCCGTTTCGCCTTCGATTCGCAAGCATGTAGCGCAGGATACCTCGCATCAACCATGTACGCCAGCGGGAATGCCGGGCATTCTGCATTACGTGTCGTCCCGCCATGCCACCGCCGGCCCCACCGCCCCGGCCTCCCTCCGGGGCGCCGTCGAGGCCGCCCCGCCCCACGCCTACTTCGTCGTCAGCGCCGTGTTCCACTACCTCGGGCCGGCCTTCGCCGTGCTGCTGTTCGCGCGCGTCGAGGTGCTGGGCGTCGCCTGGCTCCGGATTGCCTCGGCGGCGCTGATCTTCGCGCTCTGGCGCCGCCCGTGGCGCGCCTTCCGGCGGCTCGACACCGACACCCGCCGCCTTCTGATCGGCTGGGGCGTCGTGCTCGCGGTGATGAACTGCTGCTTCTACGAGTCCATCGACCGGCTGCCGCTGGGGACCGTCGCCGCGATCGAGTTCCTGCCGGTGATCGTGCTGGCGGCCCTCGGCGCCCGCACCCCGCGCAACGCCCTGGCGCTGGCGGTCGCCGTGCCGGGCGTGTACCTCCTGACCGACGTGCAGCTCGAGGGCCAGCCGCTCGGCGTGGCCTTCGCGTTCGCGAACGCTGTGCTGTTCGCGCTCTACATCGTGCTGGCGCACCGCGTGTCGCGGAACGAGGCGCTCACCGGGATCGACGGACTGGCCGCATCGATGCTGATCGCCGCCGTGGCGGTCACGCCGCTGGGCGGCTGGCAGGTGCTGCCCGCGTTCGGCGACCCGGTGGCGATCCTGGCGGGCATCGGCGTCGGCGTGTCGTCGTCCGTCATCCCGTACGTGTCCGACCAGCTGGCGATGCGCCGCCTCGCTCGCGCGACCTACGCGCTGATGGTCTCGCTGCTGCCGGCCACCGCCACCGTCATCGGCGTCGTCGTGCTCGCCCAGGTGCCGTCCTTCGTCGAGATCGCCGGCGTGGCGCTCGTGATCGCCGGCGTGGCAGTACACCGCGAGGCGGCTACTTGAGCAGGCGCGACAGGCGCCGGTCCTTCAGCACGCGACCGCCGGTCTGCTCCTCCGGGCAGTAGCACATGACGTAGTCCTTGAAGTGGATCGCCTCGATCTTCGTGCCGCAGCGCGGGCACGGCTCGCCGCTGCGGCGGTGCACCTGGAGCGGCATCGGCAACTTGTCGGGCACGGTGTCCCCGATCACCTGCTCGTAGTGGTCGAGCGCGCCGCCCATGACCTCGGCACACGCGTCGTGCACGCGCTCGACGGCGTCCGGCTCGAGGTCCTCGCCCTTCTGGAACGGCGACAGGAACGCCGTCCACAGGATCTCGTCCACCCACGAGCGGCCGATGCCGGCGATCGTGCGCTGGTCGCGCAGCAGCGGGTGGAGGTGGCGCGGCTGGTCGAGCAGCTCCGCGAGCTCCTCCACCGGCGGCGGCGGGTAGGCGTCGGGTCCGAGCGTGGCGACCGCCTCGTCGCTCTCGAGCTCGCCGGCCGGCAGGAGCTTCGCCCACGCCCGCTGCTGGGTGCCGAACTCGCGCAGCCGCAGCTCGCGGCCGTCGGCGAGGCGGATCAGGAGCCGCGAGCTGCGGTCCCGCAGCGACGCCTTCGAGTCGAACAGCTGGAGCCGCCCGGCCGACATCAGGTGGACGAGCACCACGAGCTCGCCCGCGTCGACCACGAGCATCTTGCCCGCGCGCCGGACGCCCTCGAGGGTGCGGCCCGCGAGCGCGTCCACCGGCGGGTCGAACGTCTTCATCGTGACCATGCCCGGCGCGAGCGCGGACTCGATCTCCGCGCCGGCGACGCCGCGGCTCAGCCGGCGCGCCGTGATCTCGACCTCTGGCAACTCGGGCATGCGCCAAGGGTACGCACGGCTAACCTGCTCGGCGTGAGGATCTCGGTGGCAGCCGACGAGCGGACGGGCGTGGCCGAGGCGGTCGTGGAGGAGCTGCGCCGGCGCGGCCACGAGCCGCTGCTCCACGGCGCGCTGAACGACACCGAGCGCGACGACTGGGCCTGGTCCTCCGAGGCGGCCGCGCGCGACGTTGCCGACGGCCGCGCCGACCAGGGGATCGTGTGCTGCTGGACGGGCACCGGCGCGTCGATCGCGGCGAACAAGGTGCCGGGTGTAAGGGCCGCCCTCTGCGCCGACGCGGAGACCGCGCGCGGCGCGCGCACGTGGAACGACGCGAACGTGCTCGCACTCTCGCTGCGCTCGACGAGCGACGCGGAGCTGGCCGAGATCCTCGACGCCTGGTTCGAGGGCCGCCCGAGCAGCGACGGCGACGACGTGGCGAACATCCGCCACGTCGGGGAGATCGGCTAGCGCGCGGGCCTCGTGAACGCGGCCGCCGCGGCAGGCGGGCGCACCTTGACGAACTTCGACTGGCCGCGCAGCACGCCCTTGCGCGCGATCACCCTGAAGCGGCCGCCGGTGGCGAGCGTGACGACCAGCTTGGCCTTGCCGCGTCTGCCCGTGCGGGTCTGGCGGCCGGCGAACTGCACGCTGGCGCCGCGTACCGCCTTGTGGCGCCGGGTCACGCTCACCGACAGCCGCACACGGCGGGTGGCCGCCGCGCCGCGCGCCCGCACCTTCACGCGCAGCCGCTGCCTGCCCGCGAGGCGCGCGAAGTGCACCAGCCCGCTGGTAGGCCCGAACGTGGGCTTCTGCCCGATCGCCAGCGGCGGCACCAGCCAGTGGAGCTCGCCGCCGAGCAGCGGCACCGTGTCGAGGCCCTCCGACTCGCCGACGGCGTTCAGCTCGATCTCGAGCGCCCGCGCGCCGGTGGTGAGGTCCACCGACCAGACCTGCCAGGGCGTCGTGTCCCCCCCGGCGAGGTAGAGCCGGCCGCCGAGGAACGCCGCGCCCGTGATCCCGCTCGGCGGCACGGCGCCCGCGATGCGCCGCACGGAGTGGATCGGCGGGGCGCCGGGCGCCGCATTCGCGGGGTTCACGTCGGCGGCGCGGTACGCGAGCAGGTCGCGGCCGCTGCTCGTCCACAGGAGCTGCCCGTCGGGCGAGCGCTCGACCCACATCGCCTTCGGGATCTCGGTCGGGTCGAGCTTCACGTAGTAGCGCCACGCGAGCGTCCTCGCGTCGGCAACGCCGATCGAGCCGGTCCCGCAGGTGTTGCCGCCGTTCGGCCCGCCCGGCGTGTAGCACTCGAGCGGCAGCAGCACGCGGCCGCCCTCGGCCGGGTCCCACGAGATGTCCCCGATGTGGTTGTAGCCCTCGGCCGCCTTCACGGCCGGCGGGATCGCCGCGTCCGTCCCGGCGGTCTGCACGAGCGAGGGCCGGGTGCCGTAGAGCCCCTCGACCACGCCGTCGAACCACATGTGCCGCCCGGGGTCCGAGGTCACCCCCTGCCAGTAGACGTTCGGCACCGAGCTGTACCCGGTCAGCGTCCAGCGGCCCGGGTCGCGCGCCTCCGCGACGGAGGGTACGCACGCCGCTACGAGGGCGACGACGATGCACCGGCGAATCATCCGACCGAGCTTACCTCCGGCTCGGGCGCGTGGGCGGCCGCGACCGCCGCGTCGCCGCGCACGCTCGGCAGCGGCTCCCTCTCGGGATCGCGCACGCCGGGGAGGAAGAAGACCGCGCACGCGATCGTCCCGAGCACGCCGGCGCCGGCGAGCGTCGCCTTCGCGCCGATCAGCTGGGCGATCGGACCGGTGATCGCGAACGACACCGGCACCAGCCCGATCGACAGGAACCAGTCAAGGCTCGACACGCGGCCCAGCATGTGCGACGGCACACGCGTGTGCATGAGCGTGTTCCACACGACCATCCCGGCGGTGGCGCCCGCGAACGCGACGAACGTGCACGCGCACATCTGCCAGGCGGCGTTCGCGAACGCGAGCGGGATGTCGGCCGCCGTCGAGATCGCCCAGCAGGCGTACATGAACGTCATGTGGCGCCGCGGCGGCCCGGTGCGGCTGATCAGCGCGGCGGCGGCGATCGACCCGAGCCCGCCGGCGGCGAGCACGGTGCCGAACGTGGCGGCGTCCCCGCCGAGGTCGTTGCGGATGATGAACGGGAGCAGCACCTCGACCGGCCCGAAGGAGGCGAGCAGCGCCAGAGCGGCTCCGATGAGGGTCGCCCACAGCCACGGCTGCGAGCGCACGTAGGCGATGCCGTCAGCGAGCTCGCGGCGGACCGAGCCTGCGGCGTCGGGCGCCTCGGGCGGACGGCGGCCGATCATCGACACCGCGATCGCGGAGACCGCGAAGCTGCACGCGTCCACCAGCAGCGCCGTGCCCACGTCCGCCATGCCGATCAGCAGGCCGCCCAGCGCAGGCCCGGCAAAACGCATCCCGATCGGCTCCATCAGCTCGCGCAGCGCGTTCGCCTGGAGCAGCTCGCGGCGCGGGACGACGCTCGGCACGATCGCCGTGAACGAGGGCTGGAACAGCGCCTCTCCGACCCCGTACACGACCACGAGCGCAAACACGTGCCAGAGGTGGATCGCGTCGGTCAGCGAGAGCGTCGCGAGCAGGCCGATCGCAACGAAGCGCAGGACATCCGCCAGCACCAGCAGCAGCCGCCGCTCGAACCTGTCCGACAGCACGCCGGCGAACAGCAGCGTGGCGACCTGCGGCAGCGTCCACGCGAACCCGACGGCGGCCAGCGCGCCGGGCGCATTCGAGAGGTCGTACACGAGCCACGCGATCGCGACCAGGTAGATGCCGTCGCCCAGCAGCGACACGGCCTGCCCGATCCACAGCAGCCTGAAGTCGCGATGCCGGAGCGCTCTCAGCATGGTCTCCCCAGGCTAACCCGACCCGCGCGGGGCCGGTTCACGGGTCAGCTGATCTTGAAGGAGTTGCGCGCGGTGGACTTGTTGTCGAAGTCGTCCTGGAAGGTGAGCGTGCCCTTGTAGGAGCCCGCCTTCAGCCTGGCGACCTTGATGCTGTGCGCGCCGGCGCCGAGCCGCTTGGCCTTCACGCGCTTCTTCGACGGCCCCTTGAGCACGTAGCCGACGACCGCCGGCTCCTTCAGCACGAACGACACCTTCGCGCCGTGCGCGCTCCGCTTCGTGCGGACCTTCGAGTACGTCTTCGCGACGGTGTCCTCGCCCACCTGGATCGTGCCCTTCATGAAGGTGCGGTGCGGAAGGCAGATGTACTGGTAGCGACCGGGGTGCTCGAAGGTGTGGCTGTACGTGCCCCCCGACGTGTCCTTCACGCCCGAGTTCCAGGACTCGGGCTGGTTGCGGTTGCCCGTGGTCGAGTGGCCGGAGTTGACGAACGACCACGTGACCGTGTCGCCGGGCTGGATCTGGAGGGTCTTCGGCTGGAAGTCGAAGTCGACCACGTCGACGCTCCCGTCGTCCGCGGACGCGGGCGCCACGAGCCCGAGCGTGAGCACCCCCGCCATGAGAATCGGCCACCTCAGTCGCATCGCTGACACCTTAGACACTCGAGTATCTGTTTCGATGCGGTGCTGAAAATGACGGACATCGTCGACACACCGCGGGAGGCCGCCGAGCTCGAGCGGCCGCCGCTGCTCGTGCGCGAGCCGGTGTCCGCGTTCCTCGACTCACACGGCATCGGCTCCGGCCCGGTGGACGCGAGCGCGGTCGGCGAGGGGCATTCGAACGTGACGTTCCTCGTGTGCCGCGACGGCGCGCGCGTGGTGCTGCGCCGGCCGCCGCGCCCGCCGCTGCCGCCCTCGGCGCACGACGTGCTGCGCGAGGCGCGCGTGCTGCGTGCGCTCGAGGGCACGTCCGCGCGCGCGCCGCGGGTGCTGGCGGTCTGCTACGACGAGTCGGTGCTCGGCGTGCCCTTCTACGTGATGGAGGAGATCCCGGGCACGGTGATCGCCACGACGATGCCGCCGGCGCTCGACCTGCCGGAGGAGCGCGCGCGGATCGGCCGCGAGCTGGTCGACGCGCTCGTGGAGGTGCACGAGGTGGACTGGCGCGCGGCGGGCCTCGAAGGCTTCGGCAAGCCGACCGGCTACCTCGAGCGCCAGCTGCGGCGCTTCAACGGGCTGTGGGAGATCAACCGCACGCGCGAGCTCCCGAGGGTGGAGGAAGTCGGCGCGTGGCTGGCGCGCAACCTGCCGGAGTCGCCCGCCGCGACGATCGTGCACGGCGACTACCGCCTCGGCAACACGATGCTGGCGCCCGAGCCGCCGGCACGGATAGTCGCGTTGCTCGACTGGGAGATGGCGACGATCGGGGACCCGCTCGCGGACGTCGGCTATCTCACCGCGACCTGGACCGAGCCCGGCGACCCGCCGAAGGGCACGAGCTGGGGATCGCTGACCGCGGTCACGCGCGCGGAGGGCTTCCCCACCCGCGACGAGCTGATCGCCCGCTACGAGGAGGCGAGCGGCCGCTCGGTCTCGGACGTGCGCTGGTACCAGACGCTCGCGCTCTGGAAGTCGGCCGTGTTCATGGAGGGCAACTACAAGCGCGCGGTGCTGGGCGCCACCGACGACCCGTACCTGAAGGGGTTCGCGGACGGGGTGCCGGCGCTGGCCGAGGCGGCGTGGGAGGCGGCGAACGCCGCATGAGGGGGCTGCTGCTCGACTTCGGCGGGGTGCTGACCTCGAACGTCTTCGACTCGTTCCGGCGCTTCTGCATCGACGAGGGGCTCGAGCCGGACACGGTCAAGCGGCTGTTCCGCGAGGACCCGCGGGCGCTCGAGCTGGTGCGCGGCCTCGAGACCGGCACGCTCGCCGAGGACGAGTTCGGCGAGCGATTCGGCGAGCTGCTCGCGATCGACCGGCGCGCCGGGCTCGTCGAGCGCATGTTCGGCCACATCGAGCCGGACGAGGAGATGCTCTCCGCCGTGCGGCGCGCCCGCGCCGCCCGGATCAGGACGGGGCTGATCTCGAACTCGATGGGCGCCGCCACCTACGACCGCTCGACCTTCCCGGAGCTGTTCGACGGCGTGGTGATCTCGGGCGACGAGGGCATCCACAAGCCGCAGCCGGAGATCTTCCGCCTCGGCGCGGAGCGGGTGGGGCTGCCGCCGCGGGAGTGCGTCTTCGTCGACGACCTGCGCGAGAACTGCGACGGCGCCGAGGCGGTGGGGATGACCGCGGTGCTCCACCGCGGCGCCGAGCGCACGCTGCCGGAGCTCGAGCGGCTGCTCGGCGTGGCGCTGCGCTGAGGCGCCACTGCGCCGGGGCGGTCTGCGACGCTGCCGCCGTGCTGCTCGTCGGCAGTCTGCGACGCTGCCGCCGTGCTGCTCGTGCTCTGGGACGTGGACGGGACGCTCGTGGACTCCGCCGGCCACGGGCGCTACGCGTTCGAGGAGGCGTTCCGCCTCGTCACCGGTCGCAGCCCCGAACGGGTGGAGTTCGCCGGCCGCACCGACCACCAGATCGCGCTCGCGATGCTCGAGGGCGAGCGCGACCACCTGCCGCGCGTGCTCGAGGAGCTGGCCGAGGCGCTCGACGCGCGCAAGGACCTGATGCGGCGGGAGGGGCACGTCTACCCGGGTGTCGAGGAGGTGCTCGAGGCGCTCCACGACCACGACGGCGTGATCCAGTCGCTGCTCACCGGCAACATCGAGGCGAACGCCGCCGCCAAGGTCAGCGCCTTCGGGCTTGAGCGCTGGCTCGACTTCGACGTCGGCGCCTACGGATCGGACCCGCACGAGGCGCGCTCCGACCTCGTCGCGGTGGCCCGCGAGCGCGCCGCCGCCAAGCACGCCGAGCCGACCGCTGTCGTGCTGGTGGGCGACACGCCGCTCGACGTCCTCGCCGCCCGCGAGGCGGACGCCCGCGCGGTCGCGGTGGCCACGGGCTTCGCCGAGCTCGACGCGCTGCGTCAGTCGCAGCCGGACGCGCTGCTGCGAGACCTGAGCGACACGGCCGCGGCGGTGGCGGCGATCAGGGGCGAGCCGCCCGGCGACCACTCACCGCCCGGCGGCGACCGCTCACCGCCCGGCGACCACCCGCCGCGGCTCGCCTGAGCGGCGCGAGCTCAGCCCTTCCACTTGACGCTGCAGCCGACCGGCTTGGTCTCCGCCGGCTCGGGCTCGCGGCCGTCGAGCACGGCGTCGAGCGCCTCGCGCAGCCAGGCGGCGTTCAGCGCCGGGTCGTTGTGATCGGAATCGGGCGCGCCCCGGTACCGCACGCGGCCCTCGGCGTCGACGACGAAGACGTCGGGAGTCGTCTTGGCGCCGTACGCGCGAGCCACGTCCTGGCTCTCGTCGCGGAGGTATGGCATCGGCCAGCCGCCGTCGCCCTGCACGCGTCGGCGCATGGCGTCGTAGGAGTCGCCCGGGTAACGGTCGCTGTCGTTCGGGTTGATCGCGAGCACGCGCACGCCCTTGCCCTCGTAGTCGCGCGCGACCGCGGCGATGCGCTCGTGCCAGGCGAGCGCGTACGGGCAGTGGTTGCAGGTGAAGACGACGGCGGCCGCGGCCTCGCCGGCTTTGCGCAGCGAGTGCTCGTTGCCGTCGGTGTCGGGCAGCGTGAAGTCCGGGGCCTCGTCCCCGATCGACAGGGTCATGCGTCCTCCTTGGCTCGTCTGAGGGCGTCCTTCAGATCGGCGGGGTCCGGCAGCGGCGAGTAGCGGCCGTCGCGCAGGCGGTACACGCGGCAGGTGAGCGTGAACGGCTCACCATCCGGGGGCGGCACGGGGTCGCGGCCGTCGATCCTGATCGTCGGCGACCCGGGGAAGCGCTCCGCCTGCGCCTGCTCGTCCGTCTCCACCTGGCGCATGTCGAACGCCTCGGGGTCGAGCTCCTCCTCCCGCAGCACCTGCCTCAGCTGCTCGATCGCGTCGGGGTAGGAGGGGCAGCCCTCCCACCAGAGCAGCTCGATGGTGGGGGCGCGGGTCACTCGGGGGCCGCCTGGGCGCGGGTCACTCCGCGCCGCCCGCCTCCACCTCCACCCGCTCGATCACGGCGTCCTCGACCGGACGGTCCTGCGGGCCGGTCGGGAGGCCCTCGATCGTGTCGACCGCCTCCATGCCGGACTCCACTCGCCCGAAGACCGTGTGCTTGCCGTCGAGCCAGGGTGCGGCGTCGGTGGTGACGATGAAGAACTGGCTGCCGTTGGTGTCCGGACCCCGGTTCGCCATGGCGAGCGCCCCGCGCACGATCTTGTTGTCGTTGATCTCGTCCTCGAACTCGTAGCCGGGGCCGCCGGTGCCAGTGCCCTGCGGGCAGCCGCCCTGGATCATGAAGTCGCGGATCACGCGGTGGAAGATGAGGCCGTCGTAGTACCCGTCCCGCGAGAGCTTCACGAAGTTGTCGACGGTCTTCGGGGCGTCCTCGTCGAACAGCTCGAGGACGATCGGTCCATGGTTGGTGTGCATCGTCGCCTGGCTCATCGCTTGCCCATCACCTCCACCCGGAGCTCCGTGCCCCGGACTCGATTTCCGCTCACCTTGTCCGCCACCTCCGGCGCCCGCTGCTGGGGCACCTCGACGAAGCTGAACCGCTCGAGCACGCGCACGTGGCGGACGTCGTCGTTCTCGAGATGCGTGTGGTCCACCACCGCCCCGACGACGTCGGCCGGCTCGATCCCGTCGCGGCGGCCGGCGCCGACGATCAACTTCACGTACGGCACGCCGTCGCGGCTGTGCGGCTTGGTGTGGCGGGGCCGGCGGGTCTCGCGCTCGGGCCGCGGCGCGCGCGGAGCACGCGGCTTGCCATTCGGGGACCACTCCTCGATCTCCGTCTTGGCGTGGCGCTCGATCGCCTGGAGGTCCCGCCGCTGGCGCGGCGTGACCAAGGTGATCGCGCGGCCCGTGTCGCCGGCGCGGCCGGTTCGGCCGATTCGGTGCACGTAGACGTCGGGGGAGTTGGGTAGGTCGTAGTTCACGACGTGGCTCACGCCCGTGATGTCGAGCCCGCGCGCGGCGACGTCGGTGGCGATCAGCAGCCGCTCCCGTCCCGACTTGAACGCGATCATCACGCCGTCGCGCTGGCCCTGTGTCATGTCGCCGTGGAGGGCCTTGACGCGGACGCCGGCGTCGCCGAGCCGGCGCGCGAGCCGATCCACGCCGATCTTGGTGCGCACGAAGACAATGGCCTGCTCGGGACGCTCGGCCTTCAGCACCTTCACGAGCGCGCCCGGCTTCTCGCCGTCGGGCACCTCGACGTAGTAATGGTCGACGGTGTCGATCGTGAGCGTGGCCGCGCGCACCTTGATCTCGACCGGGTCGTGCATGAACGTGTCGGCGAGCCGGCGGATCTCCGGCGGCACGGTCGCGCTGAACAGCGCGGTCTGGCGGCCGGCCGGACAGCGCCGCAGGATGGTCTCCACGTCCTCGAGGAACCCGAGATCGAGCATCTCGTCGGCCTCGTCGAGCACGACGTAGCGCGCCTTGTCGAGAAACAGGTGGTGGCGATCGATCATGTCGAGCACGCGTCCGACGGTCCCGACGACGATCTGCGCGCCCTTGTTGAGCCGGGTCGCCTGATCGCGGATCGGCGCGCCGCCGAACACCGCCACGACCTCGAGCCCGCGCTTCTCACCGTACGCCCGCAGCGCCTGCGTCACCTGTATGCAGAGCTCGCGCGTGGGCGTGAGGACGATCGCCTGGACGTCCGGATCGTCGGGATCCGCGTAGTCGACCATCGGCATCCCGAACGCCGCGGTCTTCCCCGTGCCGGTCTGAGCCTGGCCGATGACGTCGAGCCCGTCCCGCAGCGGCGGAATGGCCTGCTCCTGGATCGGCGTGGGACGCTCGTAGCCCAAGTGGGCAAGGGCATCCAGGGCGTCCTTCGACAGCCCGAGGTCGGCGAACGTGGTCATGCGGCCATGAGGGTACTCGGCGGGGGGTTGAGGCGAGGGCGGGGCGGCGCGGCCGGCGGGCCGGCGCGGGCGGGCGCGGGCCCGTTGGGGCGCCCGGGGCGCAGCCGGGCGCGGGCCCGTTGGGGCGCCCGGGCTCCCGGGGCGTGTGGCGGGGCGATGACAGCCGTGCGGCAGCGGTCACAGCGGCGGCGTCCACGCGCAACGGCGGCACGCGGGCAGCGGCCACCCCGGCAGCGGCCGCACGCTACGGCCTCACCGCAGCGGCAACACGGCAATACGCGGCGATGGCGACTCGGCGGGCGTGGTTTCCCGCTCGCTGAGCTTTGCCCGGCTGGCCCCGATCAGTCCTCGAGCGTCTCGCGGCCGTACTGGTCGGGGATCCAGCCCCAGCCCCAGATCGGCACCGGTCGCGTCGGCGGCGCGCCGTATTCCTCCGCCGGATCGACCTTCTCATCAAGCACCCGGCAATGGTGGCGCCAGTCATCGCCCAAGTCGAACACGTAGCCGAACTCCTGGCCGGGTGTCAGCTCGCGCGCGACCTTCAGTGCCGCGTGGTCCTCCCACACGAGCTCGGGCTCATAGTCGTCGCTTGGGAACCCGACCCGGCGCCCGTCCGGAAGCTCGAACTCATGAAGGTGCGAGAGATCCCAACGTGCAAAGGCAGCGTCGATCGCCTCCGCCAGTTGGTCGAACGAATGGCTTGGCCCGACGAGGAAGATCCGCCCCGGCGGCGGGTCAAATTCGATCCCACGACCGCCGAGCAACTCGACCTGGACCTGCAGCCACGTGCGCGCCACGTGCCCGCAGGCTACCCACGGGGGTCCGAGACGACACTAGGTCAGCTGACTGCCATCGCTACTCCTTCCCGCGGCATCCTCGTGTCCCGCGAGACGAGGCCGTCGACGGCGAGCGCGAGGTCCAGCCGGTCACCGTTCCACGAGGATGCGCACGTGTCGGGACCGATCCCCAGGCGGCGGTGGCGGCGCTGGAGCTCGTGGCGGTCGCCCGGTTGCTGCTCGGGGACCGCTGTGATCACGCGTCCGTCCGGACAGCTGAAGCGCAGCTCGCCGCCGATCGCCCGCTCGACGCAGTAGCCGCCCTCGTGGACCAGCCGGTGGTGATAGCGGCACAGATGGATCAGGTTCGCCAGGTCCGTACGGCCGCCGCGCGCCCAGTGTTCGATGTGGTGTGCGTGGAGGAACCGCCGGTGGGAGCAGCCTGGGAAGCGACAGGAGTGGTCGCGAGCCCTGAGCGCCCTGCGCAACGCGGGCGGCACGCTTCGGGTGCGCCTCCCGATCGACAGCGGCCGCCCGTCCCGCTCGAGGATCCTCACAACGCTCGAGTCGCATGCGAGCCGGCGAACCGTCTCCGGCTGTAGCGCGTAACCATGCTCGAGGTGACACCCGGCCTCCGAGGATTCGTCGTCCCCGCGCTCGCCGGCCAGCGCCTCGGCGTCCACGTGCACGACCACCTGACAGCTCTGGCCGCCGCATTTGTCGGCGGGGGCCGAGTCGAGGAGCGTCTCGGCCATCAGGACGAGCGCGTCGGCGTTTGACGGCGGTGCGGCGGCCGAGAACGCATCGCCATCGACTGGCGGGGTGCCGTCGAGGACATTCGACGAGCCGTCCGGCGTCTCCGCGGAAACATCTCGACCGGGACTCGAGGGTTCCGCCAGTTCCTCCTCCGCGTGCGCCACTGGGTCCTGCCCGTCCTCCCCATCGGCGGCCGCGGCGGCGGCCGGGACTTCTCGTGCGCAGTGCTCGCCGCCCCGCACCGCGGCGTCTCGGGCTTCGCGTGCGCCCGCCCGGAGGCTGTCGCGCGCCGACTCGAGGGCGGCCGCGACCAGCGCGCCCTCCTGGGCGGGCAGTCGTGCGCGGATGAGCAGAGAGCCGTCGTCGTCGTGCTCGCAGATCACGTAGCGGTCGCCGTGCGCATGGTCATCGGAATGGAGCTCTCTCGCCATGACGCCCCGATACGCACGCAACACGACCTCGAGCTGGGCTGCGGTCGCGTGCCTCGCGAGCTCGACAAGGCTCTCCTCCAGCTCGGGTGTTGCCACGCGCGACAACGCGCGCACACGGGAGTAACTCATCTCCCCGCGCCCGAACGACTCCCGGACGAGGGGCATCTCGATGAGCCGCCTCGCCACCCGCACCTGCTCCCGCGCCGCGCCCGGGCTCAGTGCGCATCTCCAGGCCAGCCAGTGCGCGCATGACTTGCAGCCCCAGTGAGCCCATCCGCCCCGCTGGTCGAACTCGGCGATCAGCAACAGCCAGCGGCAGGTCGCCGCGTGAATGTGCGCCGCCAACTCCGCGATCTCGCACTCGAGCAGCTCGAGTGGCCGCCCACCCTCTGCCGGACCCCCCGGGGCCGTCGTCTCCATTCCGTCCTCCTCTTCTGATTTCATACGAACGTATGTTCGCAAACCGGTCGGACGGAGAGAGCCGGAGGCCAGACAGCTTCCGGCCAGGCCACTCGTCGATCACGTCGATCTCGACGGCTCGGTTGGCATGCGCGAGTGCGCGGCGGACGCGCCCGCGCACTCCGTTGACCGCTACGGCCTCGGTCTCCACCACCCTGCGTTCGAGGCGCCATCGCGGAAGGTGGTGGACCAGACCGCCGCCTGCCTGCGGGAACAGAGTGCGAACATGGAGGGCGGTCCCGGCGCGGGCGGGTAGCGCGCGCGGCCGGCGCGCAAGTGAGCGCGCGCGGGCGCGGCGGAAGCGGTCGGCCGGCGCAGGCGCGTAGCGGGCGGCGGTCGGCGCAGGCGCGTAGCGGGCGGCGGTCGGGCCACGCAGGCGCATAGCGCGCGGCGAAGCGACGCGGCGGAAGTGCCGCGCGCCTCCTGGCGGAGCCCCTGCGCCCCCACCCTCATCGCGCCCACTACAGTGTCCGGCCGCATGAGCCTCCTCGTGGTCGGTTCCATCGCGTTCGACGCCATTCGCACGCCGTTCGGCGAGCGTGAGCGCACGCTGGGCGGTTCGGCTGTCCATTTCTCGCTCGCCGCGAGCTTCTTCACCGAGGTCCGAGTGGTCGGGCCTGTTGGCGACGACTTCGGCGATGAGGAGTATTCGGTGCTCCACGATCGGGGCGTGGTGACGGATGACATCGAGCACGTCGAGGGCGGCGACACCTTCTTCTGGGCCGGCCACTACGAGTACGACCTCAACACGGCTCACACGGACGACACCCAGCTGAACGTCTTCGGCGAATTTCAGCCGAAGCTCTCGGACGCTTCGCGGGAGACGGAGTTCCTGTTCCTCGCGAACATCCAGCCCGACCTTCAGCGCGAGGTCCGCGAGCAGTGCCCCAACGTGAAGCTCGCCGGGCTCGACTCCATGAACTACTGGATCGAGAGCGCGCGCGACTCGCTGGTGCGGACGATCGGCGTCGTAGACATGGTCTTCATGAACGACGCCGAGATCAGGATGCTCACCGAGCAGGCCAACCTCGTGCGCGCGGCGCGCGAGCTGATGGGCATGGGACCTCGCGGGGTCGTTGCCAAGCAGGGCGAGTACGGCGCCGCGCTGTTCACCGGTGACTCCTTCTTCGCCCTTCCCGGCTATCCGCTCGAGACCGTGATGGACCCCACCGGCGCCGGCGACTCATTCGCCGGCGGCTTCCTCGGCTACCTCGCGTCGCAGGACTCCGTCGACGAGCCGACGCTCCGCCGGGCGATGACGTACGGCTCGGTGCTCGCCTCGTTCTGGGTCGAGGGGTTCGGCTGCGAGCGCGCCCGCAGCCTGACCCGCGACGAGATCGAGGATCGCTACGCCGCCTTCCGGCGGATCACCTCGATCGAGGAAGTGCCGGCCGGCTGAGCGGGCCGGCGAGGGCCCAGCCGGACGGCCGGTCGAGGGAGGCCAGACGGGCGGCGGGCAGGGGCCTCGGGGCGGGCGGTCGCGGCCGCCGAGAGCAGCGACCCTCCCCGTCAGCTCGTATGCGCCTTGGTCCGGCGGCGGGTCGCCGCCCGCTTGGCGTGGTTGCCGCCCGGGTTGTCCGGTTCCGGAACCGCCGCGTCGGAGGCCTCGAACAGCATCAGCACGGCCATCGCGGAGAGGTCGTCGCCATGGCCCTTCGCGCTGCGCTTCTTCGCGTTCTTCTGGATCCCGGACAGGCGCTCGACGAAATCGCTCATCGCCTTCGAGACCTCGTCCCACCCCTTCTTGTCGAGCTCGAGGGGGAGTCGGCTCAGGTGCGTGCCGTCGCGTGAGAACCCGGCGTTCGCCGCGGCGGCGTTGACCTGCGTGCTGACCTGGCGCAGCACCGCCCCGATCAGCGCCTGCTTCGCGATCTCGGGCGCCTCGGCCCAGGCCTCGTCGCTGATGCTCGGGCGCGCCTCCAGGCGATAGTGGTGCTCGATGGCGCCGCGGCGCGGCGTGCGCTTCACGAGCTTGATCACGCCGAATGCCGCCAGTTGCCGCACGTGATAGCTGACCACGCCGAGCGACGCGTCGAGTTCGTCCGCGATCTCCTTCGGGCTTGCGGTGCGCTCCTCAAGGATCGCGAGGATCTGCACGCGCAGCGGATGCGCGAGCGCTTTTACGAAGCGTGGGTCGGTAATCGTGGTCAGCGGCTTCATTCACCCTCCTTGAACGGCGTCATCCCCCCGATGACATAGCGATGAAACGAAACTCAGCGGTCATCGGGTCTTACCCGGATAATGACGCCTACACGCGGCTCTTCGCAAGCCGGAAGGGGACCGCTTTCGGCCGAGGCAGGATCGTGCTCGGCCCGGGAAGCGTACGACTCCCTCGCTCCCTTCTACGACGAATTCACCGCCGGATATCCGCATGAACAGTGGCTTGAGGAGCTGGAAGGGCTCGCCCTCCAGCACGGGCTGCCGGGACGCACGGTGCTCGACGTGGCGTGCGGGACGGGCAAGAGCGCCCTCCCGCTCGCCACGCGGGGATACGAGGTCAGCGCCTGCGACATCTCGCCCGCCATGGTGCAGCAGGCCCGGCGCCGCCTGGGCGGGCGCGCGCGGCGCGTGTTCGCGGCCGACATGCGGCGGCTCCCCGCCTGCGGCCGCTTCGACCTGATCACCTGCCTCGACGACGCCCTCAACTACCTGCTCGAGCCGGCCGACCTGCACGCGGCGCTCGCGTCGATGCGGCGCGCGCTGCGGCCGGGCGGCCTGCTCGTCTTCGACGTGAACTCGCTGTCGACCTACCGCGCGACGTTCGCGATGAGGTTCGAGCGCGAGGGCCGCGGGCGGAGCTACCGGTGGCGCGGCGAGCAGTCCGGCGCCGCGCGCCCGGGCGCCCTCTACGAGGCCGTCATCGAGGTGCTGCCGGACGCCGGAACGGCGGTCTCGAGCCGCCACCGCCAGCGTCACTGGCCGCGCGACTGGCTCGCGGCAGCCCTCGGGCGCGCGGGCCTCGAGTGCGTCGCGGTGCTCGGCCAGCGGACCGGCGGTCACGTCGGCTTCGAGGCCGACGAGGAGCTCCACCCGAAGCTCGTCTTCCTCGCAAGGAATCCCAGAACGAACCGACGCCGAGAGGAGGGACCCCATGGCCGTCGTGAACCCGTAGCGATCGCAGCCTGAAACAACTTCGTGCCGGCGCCGGCGGGATGCCACCGTGCGGCCCGCCGGCGCCGGCGGCCACCGACCGCACTGTTCGCTCGCCGCCTTCCCGGGTACGATCCACGGGATGAGCGGGTTCTGGGCCGTCTTCTGGCTTGCCGTCGTGCTGAAGATCCCGATCGTGGCGCTGCTGTACATCGTCTGGTGGGCCATCCGGCAGGAGCCGATCCCGGAGGCGGGGCCGGACGACGGCGGCTGGGGTCTTCGCCGCCACCGCCAGCCGCGCATCCCGCCGCCGCGGCCCCCGCGGCGCGGCCCCCACGCCGACCCGCCGCCGCCGCCGCCGCAGCGCGTGCGCGTCGCCCGCGCGCGGCCGTACGTGCCCTCCGGGCACAGGTGAGCTTGCGGTAGCTTTCGCGCGGTGAACGCCTTCCACGTGTGCGGCGGCCTTCTCGCGGCCTGGGCCCTGCTCGTGTCGTTCCTCGGCATCACGCGCGAGAACTTCCCCTCCAGCACCGGCAGCGCGCGGCTCGTCGGCGCGATCTCGGTGATCCTCGTGGTGGCCGCGATCGGCACCGCGATCTACACAGCAGCCCACGAGGAGGACGAGGGCGGCGAGGCCGCGGCGTCCGTACTGCCCGGCTAGCCGCATGGTCCCGATCGACGACGGCCACGCGGTCCACTACTCGGCGCTCGCGCCCGGCACGCCCGTCTACTCGAAGGACGAGGAGGTCGTCGGCAAGGTCGTGCAGGTGCTCGACAACTACCGCGAGCACATCATGGACGGGATCGTGATCGAGACCCCCGACGGCAGGCGCCACTTCGTCGACGCGCCCGAGGTCAAGCGAACTGCCGAGCGTGCGGTCACGCTCACGATCGGCGCCGACGAGGTAGCCGCGCTCCCGCTGCCCCCCCAGGGGCAGGGCGTGGGCGGCGCGCTGCAGAAGCTGTTCGGCGGACGCCGCCGTCGCTGACGCCTCGCCCGAGAGTCGCGTTCCGTCACAATCGGGTACGAGGAGGTACGCCCGACCACCAGAGGAGAGGGGCATGGCAGAGGAGCAGACGCAGCGCGACGGTGCCGGTGGGGTAGCGACGGCGCACGACTCGCTCACGATCACCGACAACAGGACCGGTGAGACGTACGAGGTCGAGGTCACGGACGGGACCGTCCGCGCGATGGACCTCCGCCAGATCAAGGTGTCGGAGGCCGACTTCGGCCTGATGTCCTACGACCCCGCCTTCACCAACACCGCCTCCTGCCGCAGCGCGGTCTGCTTCATCGACGGCGAGGCCGGCGTGCTCGAGTACCGCGGCTATCCGATCGAGCAGCTGTGCGAGAAGGCGACCTACCTCGAGGTGGCCTACCTCCTCATCTACGGCGAGCTGCCGACCCAGGAGCAGCTCGACGAGTGGATCTTCGAGATCACGCACCACACCTACGTCCACGAAAACATCAAGAAGTTCGTCGAGGGCTTCCGGTACGACGCGCACCCGATGGGCATGCTCCTCGCCACGGTCGGCGCGCTGTCGACGTTCTATCCGGACGCGAGCAAGATCGACGACGAGACGGAGCGGCACATGGCCGCCGTGCGCCTGATCGCGAAGACCCCCACCCTCGCCGCGTTCGCCTACCGCCACAACCTCGGGCTGCCCTACATCTATCCGGACAACGACCTCTCCTACCCGGGCAACTTCCTCTCGATGATGTACAAGATGACCGAGGTGAAGTACCAGCCGGACCCGCGGCTGGAGCGCGCCCTCGACGTCCTCTGGATCCTCCACGCCGACCACGAGCAGAACTGCTCGACGAACGCGGTGCGCGGGGTCGGGTCCTCGCAGGTGGACCCCTACTCGGCCGTGGCCGCCGGCGTGGCCGCGCTGTACGGGCCGCTGCACGGCGGCGCCAACGAGCAGGTGCTGCGGATGCTCGAGCGGATCGGCTCGGTCGAGAACATCCCGGACTTCCTGCAGGGCGTGAAGGACCGCAAGGAGCGCCTGATGGGGTTCGGGCATCGCGTCTACAAGAACTACGACCCGCGCGCCCGCCTCATCAAGCAGCACGTGGACGAGGTGTTCGAGGTCACCGGCAGGAACCCGCGCCTCGACATCGCGGTCGAGCTCGAGAAGCGCGCGCTCGACGACGACTACTTCGTCGACCGCAAGCTCTACCCGAACGTCGACTTCTACTCGGGCCTGATCTACGAGGCGCTGAACCTGCCGACCGACATGTTCACGGTCATGTTCGCGATCCCGCGCACGTCCGGCTGGGTCGCCCAGTGGCTCGAGATGGTGCAGGACGAGGAGACGAAGATCGCGCGGCCGCGCCAGATCTACACCGGCGCGCGCGAGCGCGACTACGTCCCGATCGGCGAGCGCGAGAAGCTCGTGGACACCCCCGTCGCGGAGACGAACCCGATCAACCCGGCGAAGGGCTGAGCGGGGCTACAGCCGGAACATCGGCACGAGCCGCTTCTCGTGCTCGGCGTCGATGCGCGCGACCACCTCCAGGTGCTCCTCGATCCCCGAGCCGCGCAGCTTGGTGGCCAGCAGCTCGTCGACCTGGAACAGCCCGGCCGAGTTGTTCATGGCGATCTCGATCTGCACCGCCTTGCCGTCGCCGGGCTCGATCGTGACCTCGTCGATCGCGGCGGCCGACAGCGAGTGGATGTTCGGGCGGCGCGTCTCGAACGGCACGCGCGAGCGGCCGGACGCCATGTCGAGCGCGTCGGCCACGCGGACGACGCCGGCCTCCATCGTCATCGGGTCGCCGCGGCGGCGGTGACCGATCACGGCGTGGAGCGCCTCGGAGGCCACGATCGTCAGCTCGGGCTCCTCGTAGATGCCCTCGAGCAGCAGCGGCATCCGGTCGGCGGCGAGGAACAGGCTGTAGGCCTCGTGGTCGGTGCGGTGGATCGACATGCCGGTGTCGTGCAGGAGGCAGGCGGCGGCGATCGCCACCTCGGCGTCGTGCGCGTCCATGCCGTGGGTTGACACGAGCACCGGCTCGATCCCCGCCCGGTTCAGCAGGCGGAACAGCCGCAGCGCGATGTTGACGACGATCTGGATGTGGACCCAGCTGTGGTCGGACATGTCGAGCCGGTCGGCGTTCACCTGCTGCATGTGCCACCACGCGTGGAGGCGGCGGTCGCGGTTGGCGGCGGCCAGCAGCGCCTCGAGCCTGCGGTTGCCCCTCGAGGGCGCGCGGATGTGCATGTCGGGCAGCTGCACGGGCCGCAACTGTACGCTTAAGCCGTGGCGCCACTGGTGGACGGACACGGCCGCCTGATCACCGACCTGCGCGTGTCGGTCACCGACCGCTGCAACTTCCGCTGCCAGTACTGCATGCCCGCCGACGGCCTGCCGTGGCTCGAGCGCGCCGAGATCCTCACCTTCGAGGAGATCGAGCGCGTGGTGCGCGTGATGGCCGGGGTGGGCGTGACCGACCTGCGCCTGACCGGCGGCGAGCCGCTCGTGCGCCGCGAGTTCCCGCGGCTGCTCGGGATGCTCTCCGCCGTCGAGGGGATCGAGGACCTGTCGCTGACGACCAACGGCTACCTGCTCGAGCGGGACGCCGAGGCGCTCGTGGACGCCGGCCTGAAGCGCGTCAACGTGTCGATCGACTCGCTCCAGCGCGACCGCTTCTTCCAGCTCACCCGCCGCGACTCGCTCCCGCAGGTGCTGCGCGGCCTCGAGGCGATCGCCGCGCACCCGCAGGTGCGCCCGGTGAAGGTGAACGCGGTCGCCCTGCGCGACTTCACCGAGGAGGAGGCGTTGCCGTTCGCGGAGTTCGCCCGCTCGACCAGCTTCCAGGTGCGCTTCATCGAGTTCATGCCGCTCGACGCGGACCACGCCTGGAGCCGCGACAAGGTGCTCACCGGTGACGAGATCAGGGCGATCATCGACCGCGTGCATCCACTCGAGGAGCTGCCGCGCGAGCCGCACGCGACCGCGCGCGTGTTCCGCTTCAAGGACGGCAGCGGCGAGATCGGCTTCATCAACCCGGTCTCCGAGCCGTTCTGCGGCGACTGCAACCGCATTCGCATCACCGCCGACGGCAAGCTGCGCACCTGCCTCTTCTCAGTCAACGAGACCGACCTGCGCGTGCCGCTGCGCGGGGGCGCTTCGGACGACCAGCTGGAGGGCGTCATCCGCGACGCCGTCTGGCGCAAGGAGCTGAAGCACCACGTGGGCGAGCCCGGCTTCGTGCAGCCGCCGCGCTCGATGTCCGCCATCGGCGGCTGATCCCGTGTACACGGTGACGGTCCGCTCGACCGGGGAGCGCGTCCGCAAGGAGCGCGAGCGGTCCCTCGACGACGCCCTTCGCGCGATCGAGCGGATCGGGCGTGGGCTGGAGCGCTCGGCCGACGCCGCGCCGGCCGGCGGCGGGCTCATGCGCCGCTTCGAGCCGGTGCAGCAGGTGGTGGGACGTATCGAGCTGGCCGGGCCGCGGAGGCTGCGCGCCGGGGTCGACGTGCGCGGCGACGGGTCGAGCGAGGCGTTCACCGGCCGGGTCCGGCGCAGGCTGGTCGAGCAGCGGAAGGGGGAGTCGCCCTACGACGCGCTGCGGAGGGCGCTCTCGTGAAGCGCTGGCGCGTGCCGCTGCCGCGCGGCGCCGAGCCGCCCTACCGCGTGTTCGTAAACGGGGTCCCCCAGCGCGAGGGCACCGACTACGACGTGGTCGGGCGCGAGCTGCACTTCTCGACGCCGCTCGAGAAGGAGCGGCTCGGGGTGGGGCGCTGGACGGCGATCTTCCTCGGGCTGTTCGGCAGCTACGGCAAGAACGACTCCGTCGACGTGCAGTACCGGCTGGGCGGCCGCGACGCCCACGCGACCGGGCTCGACATCCTGCCGCCGGAATCCGACTGAACCATTTGGGGCCTTCGCGCGAATAGGGGTCCTAATGCCCCCGCCCCACCGGAGGACTCGCAAATGAGACCGAAGACCCTCGCGGCTGCGCTCGGCAGCGCGGCCGCCCTCGCCCTCGCGGGCGCCGCGCCCAGCATGGCCGCGGAGACCGCGGTCGGACTGACGACCGACGGCCCCAGCTCGCTGGTCACCTTCCCGCTGACAGATCCCGGATCGGCCCAGACGGCGTCGATCACCTTCCCGGCCGCGGCCACCGACACCGACCTCGTCGGCATCGACTACCGGCCGCGCTCGAACCAGCTCTACGCGTACGGCAGCCTCGGCACTCTCTACGTGCTCAACCCGCCGGCGACGGCCGGCGGCGCCTGGACCGCCGTGCAGGTGAGCGGCGGCCTCGGCGCGTTCCCGGCCGGCTCCGACACCGGCCTCGACGTGAACCCGGCCGCGGACGCCGTCCGGGTGGTCTCGGAGACGAACCAGAACTACCGCTTCAACCCGCTGAACGGGAACGGCGGCGCGGGCACCGCCGCCGGCGGCCGCGACGCCGACCTGAACCCGGGCGACCCGAACGTGGTCGCCGCCGGGTACACGAACAACTTCGACGGCACGCCGACGACGGAGCTGTTCGACATCGACTCGGCGTCCGACATGCTGCTGCGTCAGAACCCGCCCAACAACGGCACACTCGAGCCGCGCGGCATGCTCGGTGTGAACACCACCGACAACGCCGGGTTCGACATCGCGCAGGGCTCGAAGACGGCCTACGCGTCGTTCGAGCCGGCCGGCAGTCCCGGCAGCTCGAGGCTCTACAAGGTCAGCCTCGCCACCGGCGCGGCGTCGCCGGTCGGCGCCATCGGCGGCGGCAAGGTGGTGGAGTCGCTGTCGGTCGTGCCCGCCTCGGTCATCGCGTTCCCGGTCGACCGCTGGGCCGTGCGCGAGAACGCCGGCCGGGCGCAGGTGGCGGTCGTGCGCTCGGGACCCGAGAACCGCTCGGCCACGGTCGACTACGCGACCTCGGACAACAGCGCCGGCGGCACGCTCACGTTCGACCCCGGCCAGACCACCAAGGTCATCTCGGTCCCGGTGGCTGACGACGCGCGCGACGGCACTGACCGCGCGGTCACGCTGACGCTCTCGAACGCCGGCGCGAACGCCATCGTCGGCGGCCAGGGCAGCGCGACGCTGACGGTCGTGGACGACGACGACGCGCCCGCGACGGCGCCGATGCCCTCGCGGCCGCGGCCGGACAGCGTGTCGGTCGGCCTGCGGCTCGGCCGCACCGTGCTCTCGCGCGGCCGTGACGACGACCTCACCGACGCCGGCGCCGGGCGCATCCGGCTCGACCTCTCGCGGAAGAGCCGCCGCGCGCTCGCCCGCGCGCTGCGGAACGGCAGCCTGCGGTCGCTGTCGCTGCGGGTCGGCGTTCGCTGAGACGGCGGCGGCGGGGCCCGCGCGACCGGGCGCCGGGCCCCGCGCCCGGGTAGAACCTTGACACAATCGTGTCAAGGTTCTACCCTGGCCGCCATGCGGATCCGCGAGCTGTTGGAGCACCGCCGCCCGGTGTTCTCGTTCGAGTTCTTCCCGCCGAAGACCGACGACGGCCAGGCGAACCTCGAGGGCACTCTCGCGGTGCTGAAGGACGACCAGCCCGACTTCGTGTCGATGACGTACGGAGCGGGCGGGACCACGCGCGCGAGCACCGTCGAGCTGACCCGCTGGATCAAGCAGGACCTCGGCATCGAGGCGATGGCCCACCTCTCCTGCGTGGGCGAGCCGCGCGAGCGGATCCAGGAGATCCTCGGGCAGATCGAGTCGGCCGGGATCGAGAACGTGCTCGCCCTGCGCGGCGACCCGCCCCGCGGCGAGACGGAGTGGCGCCCGCATCCGGGCGGCCTGCACTACTCGGTCGAGCTGATCCGGCTGATCCGCGAGCGCTTCGACTTCTGCGTCGGGGCGGCCTGCTTCCCGGAGATCCACCCGGACGCGCCCGGCCGTTCCGCGGACCTCAGGTACGCGCGCGAGAAGGAGGAGGCCGGCGCCTCGTTCCTGATCACGCAGCTGTTCTTCGACAACGAGCTCTACTTCGACTACGTCGAGGAGGCGCGCGCCGCCGGGATCACCGTGCCGATCGTGCCGGGGATCATGCCGATCACGAACTTCTCGCAGATCAAGCGGTTCACCGAGATGTGCGGCGCGTCGATCCCGGAGCACCTGGAGGAGCAGCTGAACGGGCGCGCCGACGACCCGGAAGCGGTTGCCGAACTCGGGGTCGCCTATGCGACCCTCCAATGCTCCGATCTCCTGGCGCGAGGCGCGCCCGGTGTGCACTTCTACACCCTCAACCGCTCGCCCGCAACGCGCGCGATCCTGGCGGCGCTGCGCGCGGCGGAGCCCTGGGCGCGGGCGACGGCGACCGTTTAGGCGGCTCGGGCCGCCCCCGCCCAGCGGTCGGGGTCCTCGCCCTCGACTCGCTCGGCCTCGCCGCGCAGCTCGAGGTGGCGCAGGTAGCAGAGCACCTCGGTCAGCCCCCAGTTCAGCATCATCCCGCTGGCCGCGGGCTCGCCCAGCAGCGCCGGCACGATCTCGAACGGCGTGAGCGGTCCGGTCGCGATCGCATCGCGCACGCGGCCCACGCGCTCGGCGACCTCGCGGCGGTTGGCGGCGCAGAGGGCGTGACCGTCCCGCACCGGGCGGCCGTGGCCGGCGAGCACGAGCCGGACGTCGAGCGCGTCGACCACGTCGAGGCTGTCCAAAAACTCGCCCGCCGGGTCCGGTGTGTAGCCGTAGTCGTAGTAGAGGGAGACGCGGCCGAGCAGGTGGTCGCCCGAGAGCAGCAGGCCGCGCTCGGGCTGGTGGAGCACCACGTGGGAGGGCGCGTGGCCGGGCGTCTCGTACACGCTCCAGGTGCCGAGGTCGGTGTCCACCTCCACGCCGTCCACGAGCTCGCGGTCCGGCTCGACCAGCTCGGCCACGCCCGCGCCCTGGCCGCGACGCTGCTCGTAGTGGGCGAGCGCATCGGCCGGGACGCCGCTCTGGCGGGCCACCTCGATGCGCCGCTCGAGCGCGCGCTCGGGGTCCCTCACGAAGCCGATGATGTGCTCGTAGTGCGGGTTCATCCAGAGCTCGCAGCCGGCCTGCTTCACGATCGGCCCGGCCTGGCCGTAGTGGTCGGAGTGGGCGTGGGTGCACACGAGCAGGCGCACGTGCTCGAGGCGCAGCCCCGCCTGGCTGAGCGCAAGCTCGAGCTGGCGCATCGCGCCCGGCTCGTGCAGGCCCGTGTCCACGAGCACGACGCCGTTCCCCGCCGCGATCGCGAACGCGTTCACGTGTGGAACCCCCGGCCACGGAAGCGGGAGCCGCAGGCGCCAGAGCCCCGGCAGCACCCGATCCGCGCGGGCAAGGTCGCCGCGGCGTGCGCTCATGGCCGGGCATCATCCCAGCGGGGGCCTTTCCGGCGCGCTGCTCTCGGCGCCCGGCGGCCGGGCCCGGCCGCGGCGCGGCGGCTGTACTCTGGACAGCGTGCTCCCCCTGCACCTAGATCGCGGCGACCGCGCCCGACCTGCGCTGCGGCCATCCGACGAGCGGCTGCGCGAGCTGACCGAGGCGGTCGCGAGCGGCCGCTACCGCGTGCCGCCCGAGGACGTCGCGGAGGCGGTGCTCAGGGCCTGGCGGGCGCCGGGTCCACCAGCACGCCGGGGTTGAGGATCCCGGCCGGGTCCACCGCGGCCTTCGCGGCCTGCAGCGCGGCGGCGAACGGATCGGGACGCTGGCGGTCGTACCACGGGCGGTGGTCGCGGCCGACCGCATGGTGGTGCGTGATCGTCCCGCCGCCGGCCAGCACCGCCTCCGAGGCGGCCGTCTTGATCTCGTCCCACTGATCGAGCTCGGCGCCGCGGCGCGCCGGCGCGAGCACGGTGAAGTACGGCGCCGCGCCGTCCGGGTAGACGTGCGTGAGACGGCACGTGACCGTGCCCCGGCCGAGGGCCCGCTCCGTCCGCTCGCGCACCGAGGCGACGAAGTTCTCGAAGCGGTCCCACGTGATCGCGGTCTCGAAGGTCTCGGCGAAGATGCCGCCCGCGACCATCGTGTCGCGCAGGTACGGCGCCTTGATGAACGAGTCGCGCCAGGCGCCCTCCGACTCGCCGCGCTCACCCACGCGCGGCGGCTCGCGCAGCTCACCGCCGTGGTCGCCGCACAGCTCCACGGCCCGGGCCATCCACGGGTCGAGCGGGTGGTCGGCCGACTCGAAGCCGAGCACGAGCAGCGCGCGCCCGTCGGGGGCCGCGCCGGTGAACGCGGCCTCGCCGGGGTCGAGCAGGCGGCAGTTCGACGGGTGCAGCCCCGACTGTACGAGCGCGCGCACGGCGGCGGCGCCGCGCTCGAAGCTCTCGAACAGAACCCCTGCGGAGGCCTTGAACCGCGGCCGCGCCTGCACGCGTACCCACGCCTCCGTGATCACGCCGAGGATGCCCTCGGAGCCGATCAGGAGCCGGTCCGGGCTCGGGCCGGCGCCCGACCCCGGCAGGCGGCGGCTCTCCCAGGCGCCGCGCGGCGTGAGCGCCCGCACCGACTCGACCAGGTCGTCGATGTGCGTGTAGAGCGTGGCGAAGTGGCCGCCCGCGCGGGTGGCGATCCAGCCGCCGAGTGTGGAGAGCTCGAACGACTGCGGGAAGTGGCGCAGCGTGAGGCCGTGCTCCCTCAGCTGCGCCTCGAGGGCCGGGCCGGTCGCGCCCGCCTGGATGCGGGCAGCCCGCGAGACGGGGTCGACCTCGAGCACCCGGTCCATGCGCCGCAGGTCGATCGTGACCGCCGCCTGCTGCGGCACGTCCGGCTCAACCCCGCCGACCACGCTCGTCCCGCCGCCGAACGGGATCGCCGCGGCGCCGGCGCTCTCGCACCAGTCGAGCACCGCCTCGAGCTGGCGCTCGTCGCCCGGGTGGGCGACCACGTCGGGCGGATGGTCGAACCGCCCGCGGAAAGCGCGGACCACGTCGCGGTAGCCGCGGCCGTAGGCGTGCGCGGCGCGCTCGTAGGTGTCGCTGCGACAGATCGCCGCCAGCGCGGCCGGCGGCTCGATCCGCGGCGGCGGCAGCTCGAGGTCGTCGAGCGCGGCCGGCCGCTCGGCCTCGACGGGCGGGAAGCCGAGCTGCGCGCGCATGCCGGCGGCGGCCTCCGCCACCTGGTCATGCGCCGGCTGCTCGTCCTCGTAGCCCCAGCCCCAGAACTTGCGGCGGCGGGGGGTGGTGCTGGTCGTCGCCATCGGGGCCAACTCTCTCACCTCGTCGGGTGCGGGCGGGCGCGATCGTCTACGGCGGGCAACCAGGGGTGGGGCCCGGCCGGGCGGTCGGCCGCGCGGAGGGGCCCCGCCCGGTCGAGTGTCGAGTTAGTTCCGCTCACGGGACCTAACTCGACAGTGGACGGCACCGCGAGCGGAATCCACGCGGGGTGGGCCGGTTTCCGTCCGCCACTTCGTCGGAAACCAGCCCACCCCTTCGGACAGCCCTGGTTGCCGTCGTTCGACTGCTTGCAGGCGCGCCGGCGGTCCGCTCCGGCCGGGTACAGTTGATTGCGGCATGGCCACACGGGCGACGACCGTGCAGATCACGATGCCCCAGATGGGGGAGTCGGTCACCGAGGGGACCGTCCTCGAGTGGTTGAAGCAGGTGGGCGACCCGGTCTCCGCTGACGAGCCGCTGGTCGAGATCTCGACCGACAAGGTCGACACCGAGGTTCCCGCGCCCGCCTCCGGCACGCTCGTGAAGATCCTCGTGGAGCCGGATCAGACCGCCCCGGTCGGGGCCGTGCTGGGCGAGATCGAGGTGGGCGAGAACGGCGGCCCGCCGGCGGCCGAAGCGCCCCCAGAGGGGGACGCGGCCGCCACTGCGACCGACGCGGGTGCCGGCGAACTCGTCGATGTCGCCTTCCCCGCGATGGGCGACTCGGTCGCCGAGGGGACCGTGCTCGAGTGGCGCAAGGAGGTCGGGGACCAGGTCGCGGTCGACGACGTGCTCGTGGAGATCTCCACCGACAAGGTGGACGCGGAGGTGCCGGCGCCGGTGGCCGGCACGATCGCCGAGATCCTCGTGGGCGCCGACGAGACGGTCGCGGTTGGAGCGGTCCTCTGCCGGATCGCGGCCGGCGCCGCTGCGCCCACGGACGGACCGGCGCATCCGCCGGCCGAGCCGACCGAGGTGCGGCGTGACGCCGGCGCCTCGACGCCGGCCGGCAACGGCGCCCAGAACGCGACCCCGGTCGCCGTGCGCATGGCGAGCGCCCACGGCATCGACCTGGCCTCGGTCCGCGGCTCGGGACCGCGCGGGCGCATCACGAAGGACGACGTGCAGGCGGTGGTCGACGGCGACGGCGCGCCGGCCACGCCGCCCGCCGAAGCGCCGGCAGCGTCCCCCGCCGCCGAGGTCCTCCCCATCCGCGGCCCCGCCGCCACGCTCGCCCGCTTCATGGACGAGAGCCGATCGATCCCCACCGCAACCAGCTTCCGCACGCTCCCGGTCGACGTGCTCGACGCCCGCCGCAAGGAGCTGAAGGCCTCGGGCAAGCGGCTCTCCTTCACCCACCTGATCGCCTGGGCGATCGTGCGCGCCGCGGACGACTGGGCGGTGATGGGGCACTCGTACCGCGAGGAACAGGGCAAGCCGCAGCGGCTCGTGCCGGGCCCGCTCTCGCTCGGACTCGCCGTAGACGTGGAGCGCAAGGACGGCACGCGGGCGCTCGTGGTGCCCGTGATCAAGGGCGCGAGCGAGCTCGGCTTCGCCGACTTCGCCGCCCGCTACGACGAGTTGGTCGCGGGCGCGCGGGACAACACGCTCCAGCCGGACGCCTACGCCGGCGCGAACATCACGCTCACGAACCCGGGCGGCCTCGGGACCGTGGCGTCGGTGCCGCGCCTGATGCCGGGCCAGGGGACGATCGTCGCGACCGGCGCGATCGGCTACCCGCCCGGCCTCGGCGCCGTCGAGCCCGAGCGCCTGCGCGAGCTCGGCGTGCAGAAGGTCATGACCGTGACGAGCACGTACGACCACCGCGTGATCCAGGGCGCGGAGTCGGGCTCGTTCCTGCGCCGGATCGACCAGCTGCTCCAGGGGGAGGACGGCTTCTACGAGCAGGTCTTCGGGGCGCTCGGGCTCGACGCCCGCGTGGAGGGCGCCGAGGGCGCCACGCCGGTCACCGCGGCCGAGCCGGTGCCCGCGGCGGCCCGGCCGGCAGCCGGGCCGGTCGCGGACGCCGCGCTGCTACAGGCCGTGCAGGCGGCCACCTCGCTCGTCAAGGCGCACCGCATGCACGGGCACCTCGCCGCCCGGCTCGACCCGCTCGGCTCCGACCCCGTCGGCGACCCGGCGCTCGAGCCGGAGACCGTAAACCTGACCCCCGAGCTGATGCATCGCATCCCGGCGTCGGTGCTGCGGGTGGCGGTGCCTGGCGACACGTTCGCCGACGCGCTCCCGCACCTGCGCGAGACCTACACCGGCACGATCTCCTACGAGATCGAGCACATCTCGGACCACGAGCAGCGGGTGTGGCTGCGCCAGGCGATCGAGGCGGGCACGTACCGCCGTCCGCTCGACGCCGAGGACCGGCGCAGGCTGCTGGAGCGGCTGTCGGAGGTCGAGGCGCTCGAGACCTACCTCCACAAGGCCTTCCTCGGCAAGAAGCAGTTCTCGATCGAGGGGCTCGACGCGCTCGTTCCGATGCTCGACGAGACCGTGGAGCTCGCCGCGTCCGCCGGGGCGCGCGAGGTCGTGTTCGGGATGGCCCACCGCGGCCGCCTCAACGTGCTCGCGCACACGATCGGGCGGCCGTACGAGACGATCCTCGCCGAGTTCGAGGGCGAGCAGACCCTCGCGGTGGACACCGCGGCGCCGGAGGGCGGGACGGGCGACGTGAAGTACCACTACGGCGCGTCGGGGACGTACCCGACGCGCGGCGGGCGCTCCGTGACGGTCACGCTGTCGCCGAACCCGAGCCACCTCGAGTACGTGAACCCGGTGATCGAGGGGCGGGCGCGGGCGGACCAGACGATCCGCAAGTCGCGCGAGATCTCCCACGACCCGAGCGTGGTGCTGCCGGTCCTGATCCACGGCGACGCCTCCTTCCCGGCACAGGGCATCGTGGCCGAGACGCTCAACCTCCAGGCGCTCCCGGGCTACTCGACCGGCGGCACCATCCACGTGATCGCCAACAACCAGCTCGGCTTCACGACCGACCCGGGCGAGGGCCGCTCGACGCGCTACGCCTCCGACCTCGCCAAGGGCTTCGACATCCCGATCATCCACGTGAACGCCGACGACGTGGAGGCGTGCGTCGCCGCCGTGCGGCTCGCGCACGCTTACCGCTCCGCGTTCGGCCGCGACGCGCTCATCGACCTGATCGGCTATCGCCGCTTCGGCCACAACGAGACCGACGAGCCGGCCTACACGCAGCCGCTCATGTACGAGCGCATCAAGAAGCACGCGCCGGCGCGCAGGCTCTACTCGGACCGGCTGCTCGGCGACGGGACGGTGACCGCCGAGGAGTCCGAGCGGATGGCCGCGAGCGCCTACCAGAAGATCGCCGACGCCCACGCCGAGCTGAAGCAGTCGATGGGCGCGCCGCCCGACTCGGGCGTGCACGAGCTCGACACGACCATGAGCCGCGAGCCGCGCACGACCGTCCCCGAGGACACGCTCCGCTCACTGAACGAGCAGCTCCTGCGCGTCCCGGACGGCTTCAGCGTGCACCGCAAGCTGAAGCCCTTCATGGAGCGCCGCCGCAAGGCGATCGACGACCCGAGCGGCGCGATCGACTGGGCCCACGGCGAGGCGCTCGCGTTTGCCTCGCTGCTCGCGCTCGGCGTGCCGGTCAGGCTGACCGGGCAGGACTCCGAGCGCGGCACGTTCAGCCAGCGGCACATGGTGCTACACGACTCGGAGACCGGCGAGCGCTGGTGCGCCATGCAGCACCTGCGCGATGCGGTAGCGCCGTTCGAGCTGCACAACAGCCCGCTGTCCGAGCAGGGCTGCATGGGCTTCGAGTACGGCTACAGCGTGCAGGCGCCCGACGCGCTCGTGCTCTGGGAGGCCCAGTTCGGCGACTTCGTGAACTCGGCGCAGGTGATCGTCGACCAGTTCCTCGCCTCCGGCCTCGCCAAGTGGGGCCAGACCTCGCGGCTGACGCTGCTGCTCCCGCACGGGTACGAGGGATCCGGCCCCGAGCACTCGAGCGCGCGGCCGGAGCGGTTCCTCCAGGCGGCCGCCGAGGGGAACATGCGCGTGGCCAACTGCACGACGCCGGCGCAGTACTTCCACCTGCTGCGGCGCCAGGCGCTCGTGTCGAAGCCGCGGCCGCTGGTGGTGATGACGCCCAAGTCGCTGCTGCGCCTGCCGGCCGCCACCTCCACGTTCGGCGACCTCGTGGAGGGCGGCTTCCACCGGGTGCTCGACGACCCGCGACTGCCGGGCTCGCGCGAGGACGTCAAGAAGCTCGTGCTCTGCTCCGGCAAGATCTACTACGACATCGTCGGCCACGAGGCGCGCGCCGAGGCGCGCCACATCGCGGTCGCGCGGGTCGAGCAGCTGTACCCGTTCCCGGAGCACGAGCTGGGCGACCTGATGCAGAGCTACCCGAACCTGGAGCGCGTGGCGTGGGTGCAGGAGGAGCCGCGCAACATGGGCGCGCGCGGCTTCATGCGCCGGCGGATGGCGAAGATCCTGCCGGAGCACATCTCCTACGACTACACGGGTCGCCAGCTGCGCGCCGCGCCGGGCGAGGGCTACACGGCCGCGCACAAGCGCGAGCAGTCGCGCATCGTGCGCGTGGCGCTCGACCTCGAGGCGGACCGGCTCGAGCCCGACCTGTCGGCGCAGCGGCCGGTCATGTAGGACCGCCGAGCACGCGCCGCGCCTCCATCGCCATCTCCGCCTCCTCGCGCGCGTGAATCACCAGGACCGGCACCGGCGCGCCGGGCGGGCTGACCGGCGCGTCCTCGCCCGGCTCGCCGTTCAGCGCGTCCTCGCCCGGCTCGCCGTTCAGCGCCGCGTCGATCCGCACGCCGAGGAACCCGAGCCCCTCGCACACCTCGGCGCGGACGCGCGGCGCGTTCTCCCCCACGCCGCCGGTGAACGTGAGCACGTCGAGCCCGCCCATGGCCGCCGCCATCGCGGCGACCGCGCCGCGCAGCCGGTGCACGTACACGGCGAGCGCGAGCGCCGCGAGCTCGTCGCCACGGCCGGCGGCCGCCAGCACCGTCCGCATGTCGCCGGACGCCTCCGACAACCCGAGCAGCCCGGAGCGGTGCTCGAGCGCGTCGCGGACGGCCGCCGCGCCTCCCTCGCGCTCGACCATGAGCAGCAGCGCGCCCGGGTCCACCGCCCCGCTTCGCGTGGCCATCGGCACGCCCTCGTTGGGGGTCATCCCCATCGTGGTGTCGACCGAGCGGCCGTCCGCCACGGCGGCGAGCGACACGCCCGAGCCCAGGTGGCAGCTCACGATCCGCATCTCCGCGGGACGCCGGCCGAGCACCTCCGGCGCCCGCCGGGCCGACCACGCGTGGCTCAGGCCGTGGAAGCCGTAGCGGCGAAGGCCGTGGCGCTCGCGCCACTCCCGCGGGACTGCGTACGTGGCGGCCGCCTCGGGCAGCGTGGAGTGGAAGGCGGTGTCGAAGCAGGCCACCTGCGGCAGGTCGGGCCGCAGGCGCACCAGCTCGCGCGCGCACCCCAGCGCGACCCGCGTGTGCAGCGGGGCGAGCGCGGCCGCCGCCTCCACCTCGGCGAGCACGTCCGCGCCGAGCAGGGCCGGCTCGCGCAGGCGGCCACCGTGCACGAAGCGGTGGGCCGCGGCGCCGACCGGCGGGGCGTCCGCCAGGAAGCGCTCGAGGGCGCCCGTGGCGTCGGCGGGGTGGTCGGCGCGCGCGAGCACACTGCCGTCCGAGGCGACCACTCGCAGCTTCAGGCTGCTCGAGCCCGAGTTGACCGCGAGCACGTCCATACCGCTAGGACCAGGACCAGTCGCGGATCTCGGGCGGGTCCTCGCCGTGCTCGAGGATGTAGCCGCGGTGGTCGACGAGCGCCTGCTCGTAGCGCTCCACCAGCGAGGCGCCGCGGCTGGCCCAGCCGTGGGCGCGGCGGAGCGCCTCGCTCGCGATGTGGAAGCGCGAGACGCCGTTCATCGCGAGCAGGTCGAACGGCGTGGTCGTCGTGCCCTCCTCGCGGTAGCCCTTGACGTGGAAGCGCTCGGGGCCGGGACGGTGGTGGAGCACCTGGTGGATCGCCGACGGATAGCCGTGGAAGTTGAACACCACCGGCCCCCGAAGCCCGAACAGCGACTCGAACTCCTCCGCGTTCATCCCGTGCGGGTGGTCGCCGGGGGCGGCGAGCACGAGCAGGTCGACCACGTTCACGACCCTGACCTCCAGCTCGGGCACGTCCTCGCGCAGCAGCTTGGCGGCCGCCAGCGTCTCGATCGTGGGGATCGTCCCCGCGCACGCGAGCACCACGTCCGGCTCGCCGTCGGTGGACGCCCACCCCCACTCCGACGCGCCGGCGAAGCAGTGCTGCTTGGCGGCGTCCAGCGAGAGCCACTGCGGCAGCGGCTGCTTCGACGCGATCACGACGTTGATCGTGTCGAGCGTCTTCAGGCAGTGCTCCATCGTCGCGAGCATCGTGTTGGCGTCGGCGGGCAGGTACACCCGGACGACCGACTCCTTCTTGTTCAGGATCGTGTTGATGAAGCCGGGCCCCTGGTGCGAGTAGCCGTTGTGCTCCTGGCGCCAGCCCTCGGAGGTGAGGATGTAGTTGAAGGACGAGACCGGCTTCCGCCAGGCGGTCTCCTTCGCCATCTTCAGGAACTTCGCGTACTGGTTGACCATCCCGTCGACGATCGGCACGAAGGCCTCGTAGCAGGGGAAGATGCCGTGGCGGCCGGTCAGGACGTAGCCCTGGAGCCAGCCCTGGCAGTTGTGCTCGGAGAGCATCTCCATCACGCGCCCGCCCGGGCCCTGGTTCACGTCGTTCGGGCCGAGCGGCCACTCGTACGCGCGCGGCGTGGCCTCCAGCACCGCGCCCAGCTTGTTCGACTCGAGCTCGTCGGGGCACACGATGCGGAAGCTGCGCTCGTTCTCGCGCACCACGTCGGCGAGCCAGCGGCCGGTGGCCTCGAGCGCGCTCTCCTGCTCGGCCCCCGGCGCCGCCAGCCGCACCGAGTGCGGCTCCACGGGAGGCAGGTCGAGCGGCTCGAGCAGCGTGCCGCCGTTCGCCTCCGGGCGGGCGCCCATGCGCAGCTCGCCCGTCGGGCACTCGTCGACCACGGCCGGCACCGGGCGGCCGTCCTCGCCGAACAGCTCCTCCGGCGCGTACGAGCGCAGCCACTCCTCGAGCGCCCGCAGGTGACCCGGGTTCTCGCGGGCGTCCTTGGCCGGCACCTGGTGCGCGCGGAACGTGCCCTCGATCGGCACACCGTCCAGCTCGTGGATCCCCGTCCAGCCCTTCGGCGAGCGCAGGATGATCATCGGCCAGGTCGGGCGCTCCGGCCGGTCGCCCGCCCGCGCGCGCTCCTGGATCTCGCGGATGTCGGCGTAGGAGTTCGCGATCGCGTCGCGCATCGCGGTCTCGAGGTCGGCGCCGGCGACGATCCGCGGGTGCCAGCCGTAGCCCTGGAAGAGCTCGACCAGCTCGCGCGGGCTCATCGTGCCGAACACGGTGGGGTTCGCGATCTTGTAGCCGTTCAGGTGCAGCACCGGCAGCACCGCCCCGCTGCCGACCGGGTCCAGGAACTTGTTCGAGTGCCAGCCGGTGGCGGTGGGGCCGGTCTCGGCCTCGCCGTCGCCGACGATGCACGCCACGATCAGCTCGGGGTTGTCGAGCGCCGCGCCGAACGCGGTGGCCAGCGCGTAGCCGAGCTCGCCGCCCTCGTGGATCACGCCCGGCACCATCGCCGCGAGGTGGCTCGGATGGCCGCCCGGCCAAGAGAAGCTGCGCACGAGGTGCTCGAGGCCGGCGCGGTCGCGCGACATGGACGAGTCCACGTCCTCGAGCGAGCCCTCGAGCCACAGGTTCGCGAGGTTCGCCGGCGCGCCGTGTCCGGGGCCGGTGAGCAGGAGCGCCGGCGCACCGTTCTCACGGATCATCCGGTTCAGCCCCTGGTAGACGAGGTTGATACCGGGGCAGGTGCCCCAGTGGCCGAGCAGGCGCGGCTTGATGTGCTCGGGCCTCAGCGGCTCCTCGAGCAGGCAGTTGTCCCGCAGGTAGACCTGCGCCGCGGCGAGGAAGTTGGCCGCGCGCAGGTACGGGCTGATCTCGGTCGCTGAGCCGTCGGTGGCCGGTGTCTGTTCCATGGGGCGACAGGGTAAGCGCGCCGCCCCGGCGGGCGCGGCTAGGCGAGCAGCCGCTCGAACAGGTCCACGTACTGGCGCAGGTGCCGGGGGCCGAGGAACATCTGCCGCACCTCCTCGCGCGCCCGCTTCCCCATCGCGGCGGTGCCCGCCGGATCGGCCAGCAGGCGGCCCACGGCCCGCGCGAACCCGGGCAGGTCGCGCGGGTCGACGAGCACGCCGGTCTCGCCGTCCTCGATCTGCTCGCGGATACCGCCCACGCGGCTGCCGACCACCGGCCTCGCCTTCCACATCGCCTCGGCCACGGTCAGCCCGAAGCCCTCGGCCAGGCTCTTCTGCGCGACCACCCGCGCGCGGCGCTGGAGCGCGTTGACGATCGCGGCGTTCTCCTCGATGTCGTCCATCGGGAGCGAGAGCAGATGCACGCGCTCGCGCACGTCCTCGCGGAGGCCGTCCCTGAACGCCGCCACCTCCTCCAGCACCTCGGCGCCCTCCGGGTCGTCGCTCACGGCGGCGACCGACGGGCCCGCCAGCACCAGGTGGGCGTCGCCGTGCGGGGCTACGCCGTCGCCGAACGCCCGCAGCACGCCGAGCGGGTCCTTGAGGCGATCCCAGCGCGATACCTGTACGAGCGCCGGCACTTCCGGCGGCAGCGGCGCGGAGCCCGACAGGTCGACCCGGCGGTCCACCCGGCAGGGCGTGCCGTCCTCGCGGACGAACACGGCGCCGCCGTCTGGGGACCCGGGCTCGACGCCCGCCGCGCGCAGCATCGCCGACACGTTCTCGCTCGTCATGTCCTGGTTCTTCGCCGAGAAGGCGTCGATGGAGGGCGGGATCACGGTCACGCGGCCGAGGTCGATGCCCTCCCAGATGAACGCGTCGCGCGAGAACACCACCGACTCGGCCTCCCGCACGTACGGGAGCAGGAACTGCCACGCCTCGCGGGCGAGCTCGTTGGGCTCGTCGAGCCCGACGTGACAGCGCCACACGACGCGGGCGCCGAGCGCCCGGACGGGGCCGATCAGCCCGGCGGTCTGCGGGTCGTGGAGGAGCACGACGTCGCCGGGCTTGAGGAGCCGATCGATCTCCTCCGAGTTCGCGGCGGCGGTCCGCTCGTACACCATGCGGTCGCCGTCGCCGAGCCCCTCCCCGTCGCCCGGCGCCCCGTGCAGCATGTTGTGGATCCGCTTCGTGACCTTGAAGAACCCGGCATCGCCGCTGATCACCACCCAGCGGGCGTCGATGCCGGCGCCGCGCGTGTAGGCGAGCAGCGACGCGAGCATCTCCGCCACGCCGCCGCCGCGCGCGGTGGAGTTGACGTTCCAGACGACGCGGCCCGCCAGAAGGGTCCGGCCGCGCTCGATCGTCCGCTCGAACTCCTCGGCCTGGGCGGCGCTGAGCACGTCCATGAACCGCCCCGGCGGGACCGGGGCGACCGGCACGTGGGTTATCGGGCCGGGCGCGGCTACTTCTTCGCTGCGGCGCGCGAGCGCGACGCCGTCGAGCGCGAGCGGGAGGCCGTCGCCTTCTTCGCCGTGGGCTTGCGCGTGGTGGACCTCGTGGCGCCGGTCGCCTTGCGCGCGGTGGTCTTGCGGGCGGTCGTCGACGTCTTGCGAGCGCTCGTCGACGTCTTGCGGGCGCTCGTCTTGCTCGCGCCGGGCGCGCGCTTCGCGACCGCCTTCTGCGCGGAGTCGAGCTCCTTCGTGATGCGCGTGCGGGCGCCGCGAAGGTGCTTGCGCGCGTCCTTCAGCTGACCGTCCACATCCTTCAGGAGCGAGCTGGACCCGCGGCCCATCTCGGAACGGAGGTCCTTGAGCGCGGACTGCGCGGAGTCGATGGAGTCGCTCAGGCTGGCGAGGGCCTTGTGTCCCGCGCCGCGCGCGCCGCTCCCCGCGCTCTTGCTCCTCGTCGTCTTAGCCCCCCTCTGGGCCACCTTGTACCTCCTCGATCGTGGGCGTCACTCGCGCACACTATGCAGATTGCGGCGGAGTGACCACCCCGGTTCACCCGCCGCCGGCCTCGACCGGCCAGCCGCGACTCCGCCACAGCGGCACGCCGCCGTCCACCACGTGCCGAACGTCGGCCACGCCGTGCCGGCGCAGCAGGCTGGCGGCCGGCGCCGCGCGCTGCCCCGAGCTGCAGATGACCGCCACCGGGCGGTCGCGGTCGAGCCCCTCCGGCAGCTCCGCGAGCGAGTGGTACGGCGCGTGGAGCGACCCCGGGATGTGGCCCTCGTCCCATTCGCCCCGCTCGCGGACGTCGAGGATCTGCACCTCGCCCTCCGGCAGCTCGTGCAGCTCGGGCACGGTGATCCGCTCGATGCGCTCGACCGGCAGGCGCTCCTCGCGCCAGCTCGTCATGCCGCCCGCGAGGAAGCCGGCGATGCGCGTGATCCCGACCGACGCGGCCAGCGCGGCGGCGCGGCGCGCGTCCTCGTCGTCGCGCCCGACCAGCACGACCGGCTGGTCCTCCTCCACCAGCCAGGCGAGCTTCGACCCAAAGCCCGCCCGCAGGGCCGTGATGCTGACCGCGCCCGGGAGGTGGGCGTCGTCGAACTGGATCTCGGTCCGCACGTCCACGACCAGCGCGCCGTCCCGGCCGGCGTGGTCGACCTGGCGCGGCGTGAGCGGGTGCGCCTCCACGCTCATCAGCGCGAGCGGGCCGCTGTTGACCGCGACGATGTTGCGAAAGTTGGGCGGCTGCGGCCGGAGCGCGGAGACGGCGCGGTCGACGAACTCGTCCTCGTCGCCGATCGCGAGCATCTCCGAGTGCTCGCGCTCGTAGCCGATCGTCGAGGACACCTTCATGTCCATCCCGGGGCCGCCGCAGAGCGAGCCGCCGAGGTGGCCGGGCCACACCTCGCAGGTGTCGGGCAGCGCGAGCAGCTTCTCGTGGAGCGAATGGAAGATGGCGCGGGCGCCCTCCTCCTTCTCGATCGCGAGGTCGGGGCGGGCGATGTCGCCCACGAAGAGCGAGTCGCCCGTCAGCACCGCCCACGGCTCCGAGCCGCGTTCGCGGTCGATCAGCGCGTACGCCGTGTGCTCGGGCCGGTGGCCGGGCGTGTGGATCGCACGCACCGTGACGGTACCCAGCTCGAGCTCCCAGCCGTCCTCGAACGGCGCGTGCGCGTAGTCCGGGTCCGCCTCGCGGTGCACGTGGATCGTCGCGCCGGTCGCCGCCGCGAGGCGGCCGTGGCCCGACACGTGGTCTGCGTGGTTGTGCGTCTCGAGGATGTGCTCGATGTGCACGCCCGAGTAGCGGGCGAGGCGCAGGAACTCGTCGATGTCGAGCTTCGGGTCGACGACGGCGGCGACGCCGGCGCTCTCGTCCCCGATCAGGTAGGAGGCGCAGCCGAGGTCGTCATGGGTGATCTGGCGGAAGAGCATCCGCCACAGCGTGGCGGAAGCGGGGTTCCGCGCGCAAGGTCCGCACCGTCGCGAGCACCGCGATCGCGGTCATCACGAGCGCGCTCGCGACGCACCACTGGCAGATCGCGTGGATGCGGAACAGCTCGGCCCAGGTGAGGTAGGCGCTGAAGCCGAGGCCGATGTAGGCGAGCAGCGCGGTGACCTCTGGCGCGAGCCACAGCGAGCCGAGGATCGCCAGGTACCCGAACAGCCCGATCAGCGCGACAGGCACTCCGGCGATCTCCGCGTACTCCGAGCTCTGCACGCGCACGCAGTCGCTGATGCCGGTGCAGAACGGCTCGACCTCGCCGTAGTGCACGTACGTCAGGTATCCGGCGATCGCTAGCCCGACGAGGGAGAGAGCGGCGAGGGCCCGCGTCACCGGCCCAGCTCGTGCTCGATGCGGCGCGCGAACGGCTCCGGCGTGAGCGATTCGGACTGGAACGCCTCGAGCCGGTCGCCGGTCGGGCCGATCAGGAACGAGGGGGTGGACTTGACGCCCGCGCGCCGCGCCTGCTCCTCGGCGTCGGCCACGATCTGTTCCGCGCGCGGGCCGGCGTCGACGGTGCGAAGCCCCGCGTCTCTCACAAGCGCGTTCATGAACTCCCTGTCAGCGTAGCCGGAGTTCTCGCGCCCCTGGCGCGCGTAGGCGAGCGCCGCGAACTGCCACATGTGGTCCTGCTCCGAGGCGCCCGCCGCGGTGCGGGCGAGCCGGTCGGAGTCCGGGCCGAGGAAGCGCAGGAGCCGGAGCTCGAGCCGCACCTTGCCGGTGCGCACGTACCGGCGGACGATGTCCGGCAGGGCGTTCTCGGCGTACTCGCGGCACCAGGGGCACTGGAGGTCCGCGAACTCGACCATCGTGACGGGCGCGTTCGGGTCGCCGAGCGCGATGCCGTCCTGCGGGATCCCGCGCAGCAGCGGGACGCCGGCGTGCACCTGCGCGTGCTTCTCGGCCCGCGGACCCGCGACGAGGAGCGCCGCCGCCACGGCGGCGACGGCCAGGATCGCGAGACCCGCGAGGCGGTGGGCGGGGGAGGTCACATTCATGTATTCGGCAGAAGCCGTGGCCGCCTGTAGCGCGGGCGGGCGCCACGCGCGAGACTGCGCACGTGCACGACATCGCCGAGTTCCTGCGGGGACACGACCCGTTCGCCCAGCTCGACGAACAGGAGCTCGAGGCGCTCGCCGCGCGGACGCAGGTCGAGTTCTTCGCGGCCGGGGCGGTGATCTACACGCAGGGCCAGCCGCCGCTCGACCACGTGCTCGTAGTGCGCCGCGGCAACCTCGAGCTGATGGACCAGGGGCGCGTGCTCGACATGCTGGGCGAGGGCGAGCTCGTGGGGCATCCTTCGATGCTGTCGGGGCTGCCGACCGGCTGGGCCGTGCGCGCTGGCGAGGACACCCTCTGCTACCGGCTGGCGGCGGAGGACGTGACGCCGCTGCTGGCCCGACCGGAGGGGCTGCGATACCTCGCGCGCTCCCTGCTGGCCCGGCCGCGCCGTGGGGCGTCGGCGGTGGCGCGCGACGGGGACGCAGCGGACATGCCCGGGCGCCGCCTCGTGCACGAGCCGCCGGTGGTGTGCACCCCGGACACGTCGATCCGGGAGGCGGCGCGGCGGATGGCCGACGAGCGCGCGACGTGCGTGCTCGTGGACGTCGGCGACGGCGAGGTGGGCATCGTGACCGACAACGACATGCGCGTGCGCGTGGTGGCCGAGGGCACGTCGACCGACGAGCCCCTCAGCCGCGTGATGACCGCGCCCGCCGTGACGGCCGGGGCGGACCGCCCGGGCAGCGAGCTGTTGCTCACGATGATCGACAACGCGATCCGCCACCTGCCGGTGCTTTCGGAGCGGGGCAAGGTGATCGGGGTGGTCACGGACACCGACCTGCTGGCGGTGCACGCGCGCAGCCCGCTCGTGGTCCGGCGCGCGATCGAGGACGCCCGCGACATGGCCGAGCTGCGGGCGGCCGCGCACCGCCTCGGGCCGACGGTCGTCGAGCTGTTCGACGGTCGCACCAGCGCCCGCAACATCGCGGCGATCACCGCGTCGGTGCTCGACGCCGTCGTGCGCAGGGTGATCGACATGCAGGCGCCCGACGAGCCGAGGCACGGCTTCGTGTGGCTCGCGCTCGGGAGCTTCGGGCGGCGCGAGCCGGTGCCCTCGTCGGACGCCGACAGCGCGCTCGCCTGGGACGGCGGCCCGCGCCCGGAAATGGTCGAGTTGGCCAAGAACGTGGTGGTCGACCTCGAGAGCGCCGGGTTCCCGGCGGACCGCCACGGCTCGAACGCCGCCAACCCGTTCTTCGCCCGGCCGGTGGAGGAGTTCCGCGCCGCGATGCGCGCGTGGCTCGCCGACCCGATCAAGCGCGAGCTGCTCGTGCCGGTCTCACTGTTCTACGACGCGCGCCAGATCGCGGGCGACGGCACGGCGCCGTCGATGCGGGAGATGCTCGCCGAGTCGGAGAACCGCGGGCCGCTCCTGCGCCTGCTCGGGCGGCTGGCGCTCGCGCAGCGGCCGCCGACCGGCTTCCTGCGGGACATAGTCGTCGAGCACGGCGGTCAGCACGGCGGGCGCTTCGACATCAAGCGCGGCGGCCTGCTGCCGATCGTGGACATCGCGCGCTATGCGGGAGGCGTCGCCGGCTCGCCGTACACGTCCACGCCCGAGCGGCTGCGCGCGGGCGCCCAGGCCGGCGTGCTGCGGCCCGAAGAGGCGCGGACGCTCGAGGAGGCCTTCGACCTGTTCGCGTCGCTGCGGCTGGAGCACCAGGTCGAGCAGCTGCGAGCCTCGGCCCCGCCGGACGACTTCGTCCACCCGCGGGCGCTGAACAATCTCACCCGCCGCTACGTGCGCGAGGCGTTCCGGGCCGTGAGCTCGGTGCAGCGCGGGCTCAGCAGCGGCATGACGTGGAACTGATTCGGCGGCCGCGCACGCCCGCGGCCCGCACCTACGCGTACACGCCGCTGCCGGAGGGCCGCACGCCGTGGCGCGGCGCCGGCTTCTGCGTGGTGGACCTGGAGACGACCGGCCTCAACCCGGGCATGGACGAGATCGTCTCCTTTGCCGCGATTCCCGTCGACGGCGGCCGCGTGATGCCGGGCGGACTCGTCACGCGCGTCGTCAAGCCGGAGCGGATGCCGCCGCCGGAGACGATCCGCATCCACGGCTTTCGCCCCATGGACCTCGTGGACGCGCCGCCGCTCGCGGACGTGCTCGACGACCTGCTCGAGGCGATGTGCGGCCGCATCCTCGTCGCGCACGTCGCGTGGGTGGAGCGCCGGTTCCTCGGGGCCGCCTTCCGCGGCCACGGCGTCAGGCTCCGGGGCAAGGCGGTCGACACGGCGCGCCTCGGCCCGGCGGTGCTGGGGCGGCAACCGGGCGACCGCGGGCTCGGCCTGGGCGAGCTCGCCCGCAAGCTGGGGCTGCCGATACACCGCGCGCACACGGCCGACGGCGACGCGCTCACCACCGCGCAGGCCTTCATCGCGCTCGCCGCGCGCCTCGACGGCAGCCGGCCGCAGACGGTGCGCTCGCTCCTGCGCCTGGGCCGCGGCCGCGAGCCGCGCTACCGGCCGCCGCGGCGGCGGGCGTAGGGTCTTGCCCATGGGTGACGACAAGAGGCCGGGGCGGGTGGCGTTGGTCGTGCATCCCACGCGCCCGCTGGACGAGACGCTGGAGACGGTCACCGGATGGGCGGAGCGGCACGACATCGGGCTCGTGCAGCTCGTCCTGGAGGGCACCGGTGACCGCCGGGTCGCCCCGCCCGGGACACTCGAGGCGGGCGACCTCGTGGTCGCGCTCGGCGGCGACGGCACGGTGCTCTCGGCGCTGCGTGCGACGGCGGCGACCGGCGTGCCCGTGCTCGGCGTCGCCTGCGGCAGCCTCGGTGTGCTGACCGCCGTCTCGGCCGACGAGCTCGCGCGGGACCTCGAGCGGATGCGAACCGGCGACTGGACGGCGCGGCCGCTGCCGCTTCTCGCCGTCAGCGCGCCCGGCTGCCCTGACGACTGGGCGATCAACGACTTCGTGGTCGTCCGCCGGGGCGCGGGGCAGGTGATCGCCGAGCTGACCGTGGACGACGAGCGCTACATCCGGCTGGCCGGCGACGGCCTCGTCGTCGCCACGCCGGCCGGCTCCAGCGGGTACTCGATGGCCGCGGGTGGCCCGCTCCTCTCCGCCGGCTCGCAGGCGTTCGTCTGCACCCCGGTCGCTATGCACGGCGGCTGCGCTCCGCCCCTGGTCGTGCGCGCGGACGCGACACTCGCGGTGGAGATCCATCCGAGCTACGCCGGGTTCGACGTGGAGATCGACGGGCACACCCGCCCGTGCCAGGCGCTGTCGTACCGGCTGACCATGCGCGAGGAGGCGGTCAGGCTCGTGACGTTCTCCCCCTCCTACCAGGGGCTCACCCGGCTGCGCGAGCGCGGCCTGGTCGCGGACAGCCCGCGGATCCTGGCGCGCGACCGCCGCGACCTAGTGAGCCAGCGAGACGCCTAGCCACACGATCGCGAGCGACCCGACGAAGATCGCGCCCTCGAGCGCATGCATCTGCGGCCGCCGCATGTGCCAGACCACGAGCAGCGCGACGACCGCCACCAGCGCCAGCTTCACGTGCAGCGTGCCGCTGTCCCACTGGTGGTAGTGCGACGCCATCGCAATGCCGGTGGCGATCAGCACCCCGATCGCGATCAGCGTGCCCCAGCCGAACCGGCGGGCGGCGGCGCGCAGCCGCTCGCGGTCGGGCGCGGCCCGCTCCACCGGCACGACCACCGCCGCGAGCATGATCTGGCCGCCCACGAAGAAGGCCATCGCCAGCAGGTGCAGGACCCTGATCAGCGTCACCGCTTGGTCTTCTGGCCCTCCGCGATCGAGTCCGCCACCACCACCGAGCCCAGGCGGCGCTGCACGCGCGCCATCGTGGTCGGCGCGATCGACGCGGCGAGCACGCCCACCCGCAGGCCGATCGGGGCGACGTCGATCTCGGCGCGGTCCTCCTCGATGCCGCGCACCACGGCGGCGGCCACCTCCTCGGGCGTCTTGGTACCCACGCCCGGGGGCAGCTTGGCGCCGCTCTCCGCGAACATGCCGGCGTCGCGGATGAAGCCGGGGAACACGGTCGTCACCCCCACCCCGGTCCCGTGCAGGTCCTCGCGCAGCCCGGCGGCGAAGCCGCGCAGCCCGAACTTCGTCGCCGAGTAGAGCGACGAGCGCACCGACGACGCCTTGCCGTTCAGCGAGGAGACGAACACGAGATGGCCGCGCCCGCGCTCGAGCATTGCGGGAAGGAGCGCGTGCGCGAGCTGGACGGGCGCACGCAGGTTCACGTCGAGGGCACGGTCGATCTCCTCGGCCGTGAAGTCGCCGATCCTGCCCGCGGCGGGCAGCCCGGCGTTCGCGACCAGCACGTCCACCCGGCCGGCGCGCTCGGCCAGCTCGGCGGCGGCCGCGGAGCCGGCGAGGTCGGCCTCGAGCACGCGCGCCCGGTCGCCGAGCTCGGCGCGGAGCTCCTCGAGCACGCCGGCGCGGCGGGCGCTCAAGAGCGCCTCCGCGCCGCGCGCGTGGAGCGCCCGCGCGATCGCCTTCCCGATCCCGCCGGAGGCTCCGGTCAGGAGCACGGTCGAGCCCTCGAGGTCCACGGCTGCAAGCTACTGCACGGCCGGGCGCGGCGGCGTAGGATGGGCGCAAGCGACACGGGGAGGCCGAAATGAGCGCTCAGGCCGGGTTCCAGGCCGTAGCCGGTTACCTCGAGAGGGAGGGCGTGCCCTTCTCGGTCGTCGAGCACGAGCGCACGGAGTCCGCGGCGGCCGAGGCGCGAGCCGCGGGCGTGCCCGCGGGCGACGTGGCCAAGACGGTCGTGCTCCGCGACGACGAGGGCTTCCGGCTGGCGGTGATACCCGCATCCGAGCGGCTCGACCTGCACAAGGTGAAGGAGCTGCTCGGCAGGCGTGGCCTGCGGTTCGTGTCCGAGTCCGAGATGGCGTCCGCGTTCGACGAGTTCGAGGTCGGCGCGGTACCGCCGTTCGGGCCGATGCTCCACGCCGTGGAGCTGATGGACGAGCGCCTGCTCGACCACGACCAGATCCTCTGTTGCGGCGGGGACCACGAGCACGGCGTGCTCGTGAACCCGCTCGACGTGGTGAAGGCGGGGCAGGCGCGGGTCGCGGACATCTGCCAGGACTGACCCAGGCGCCCCGGCGGACCGGGGCGCCACGGGCCGGTCAGGAGATCGCGGTCCGGGCGGAGCGGCGGCGGCGCCCGGGGCGCGGCCGCCGGATCGGGCGCGCCCGCTCGAGCGCGGCCGGGTCGTCGAGCACGCGGCCGGCGCCCAGCGCGACGCAGGTGAGCGGGGAGTCGGCGAGGTAGGTGGGCATGCCGGTCTCCTCCCTCAGGCGGACGTCGAAGGCGCGCAGGAGCGTCCCGCCGCCGGCGAGCAGGATGCCGCGGCGGGCGATGTCGGAGGCGAGCTCGGGCGGCGTCACCTCGAGCGCCGCGCGCACGGCGGCGACGATCCGGCGGAGCGTCTCCTCGAGCGCTCCCCGCACCTCCTCGCTGCCGAGCTCCACGGTCTTCGGCAGGCCGGACACCGGGTCGCGCCCGCGCACCTCGGTCACCAGCTCGCCGTCGAGCGGCGCGGCCGAGCCCACGTCCAGCTTGATCTGCTCTGCCGTCGGCTGGCCGACCACGAGGCTGTACCTCGCCTTCAGGTGGCCGGCCACGGCCTCGTCGAGGTCGTAGCCGCCGACGCGCACCGAGCGCGACGCCGCCACGCCGCCCATCGTCAGGACCGCCACCTCGGTCGTGCCGCCGCCCACGTCCACCACCATGTGGCCGGCGGGCTCCTCGATCGGCAGCCCGGCGCCGATCGCCGCGGCGACCGGCTCGTCGATCAGGTCCACGCTGCGGGCGCCGGCCGCCAGGCAGGCCTCCTCGAGCGCGCGGTTCTCCACGTCGGTGATCCCCGACGGCGCGCACATCACCACGCGCGGGCGCGCGTAGCGGTGCTGGCGCACCTTGCCGATGAAGTGGCGCAGCATGCGCTCGGTGACATCGAAGTCGGCGATCACGCCGTGGCGCAGCGGCCGGATGGCTGAGATCGATGCCGGCGTGCGGCCGATCATCCGCTTCGCCTCGTCACCCACCGCGTGCACCTGGCCGGAGCCGGTGTCCACGGCGACCACCGACGGCTCCGACACCACGATCCCCGCTCCCTGCTTGTAGACGAGCGTGTTGGCGGTGCCGAGATCGACCGCCAGATCGCGGCCGGAGCGGCCCGATAGGTCGGAGAACAGCCCCATTGTCCCCTTCAGCTTCGCGCATCGGCGAGGTTGTGACCTAGGCAGCAATGGATTGCCCATGTCACAGCGGAGGCGCGAGCGCCGTTCTAGACGCATGAGCACCGACATCTTCACCCCGATTGCTGACCGCCTCACGGACCTCGACACCGACGAGTTGGCCGCCGCGCTGAACGAGGATGGGTTCGCCCAGACGCCCGTGATCTACACGC